>JAYKIC010000297.1:0-4791 GCA_035284985.1 Leptolyngbyaceae cyanobacterium | reverse complement strand
GCTGTTGCCGCACAATTTGGGCATTTTCCATGTAGAAGTCAATCAGGGTTTTAATTTGGCCTTTACCGGCCTCGGAATAAACCGCTTCCGCTCCCCGCTGGACAATGTAGGACACGCCGTTAAACTTAGTGGATTGGCGACGATTCCAAAGTTTGTGAACCGGGACATCAGAGCCATCAGCCGCCTTAGCTGTCAAAGTTTGGGGCACTACCGTATAGGCACAGCGGGTTCCAGTAAACCCAGCATTTTTGGAGAAGGACCGAAACTCGATGGCACAGTCCCGTGCTCCTTCAATTTCATAGATGGAATGGGGCAGACTGGCATCGGTGATAAAGGCTTCGTAGGCAGCATCAAAGAAAATAATGGCATCGTTGGCCTTGGCATAATCAACCCACTGTTTTAAGGCTGCTTTAGAAATGGTTGCACCTGTGGGATTGTTGGGAAAACACAGATAAATCAGATCCACTTTTTGGCTGGGAAGGGCAGGCGTAAAATCATTGTCGGCGCTCATGGGTAAGTAGACTAAACCGCCGTAGGTGCCATCATCGTTGGCGGGACCAGTGTTTCCGGCCATGACATTGGTGTCAACATAGACGGGATAGACCGGATCGGTGACAGCGATAATGTTGTTGTGGCCAAAAATGTCGAGAATGTTGCCGGAGTCGCATTTGGCCCCATCGGACACGAAGATTTCGGCAGCATCAACTTCGCAGTCTCGCTTTTGAAAATCGTGGGCGGCGATCTTTTGCCGTAGCCATTCATATCCCTGTTCAGGTCCATAGCCCTTGAAGGTGGCGCGATCGCCCATTTCATTGACCGCTTTGACCATGGCCTCCTGACAAGCCTGAGGCAGGGGTTCAGTCACATCACCGATCCCTAATTTAATAATTGGGGCATCAGGATTCGCCTCGGCATAGGTTTTAACGCGACGGGCAATTTCAGGGAAAAGGTAGCCTGCTTTGAGTTTGAGGTAGTTGTCGTTAATCGTTGCCATGGATCTCTATGAAGTGATTTCGTTGAAATAGGACAAGACATCATGTTGAACCGCTTAGCATAGCCTAATGGGGGGCAGGGCGAAAGGGGAACCCCAAAAAAGATAATGGAGTTGGGGGTTGGGGGGCAATTTTGTCCAAGCCATGGAAGGGGCTGAGAATAAGCACGCAGCGCTATAATTTGGGAAACATTGGATGGGGAGGGCGATCGCCATGGCTGTGGGCATTAACAATCATCAAGTCATCTTAACGGTTTCAACCATGCCCAAAGCACTCTACCGCATTACGTCCCAAGTGCAACAGGTGGTCTCTGAGTCCGGTATCCAAGATGGGATGTGTTACCTATTTCTCCGCCACACCTCCGCCAGCCTGGTGATCCAAGAAAACGCGGACCCTGACGTTCTGGTGGATCTGGAACAATTTCTGGCCAAACTGGTCCCCGAAGGCAACCACTATATCCACAGTGCCGAGGGACCAGACGACATGCCAGCCCATATTCGCACCGCCCTGACCCACACTTCGGAACAGATTCCTGTCGCCAAGGGTCGCTTACTGCTAGGGACGTGGCAAGGGATCTATATCTGGGAGCATCGCCATCGTCGGCATCAGCGAGAACTCGTAGTCCATGTCATGGGCAAATGAGTAATAACCCCGTGGGCAATCAACCAAGGCCCTAGTAAGGGTCATAAAAAAACCTAGAGTCCGTAAAAATATCAGGAATAAAGTAGCGACCCAATGTAGATCATCCTAGCCTACATTGCCAATCTACTGAATGAAGGGTCACGACTGATTACCGCTAATCATTTGTGAATAAGTGCATTACCTTACCAGCCATTCCTCCTCAGGGGATGTATTTACAAGGGCTGCTCACTAGCCTTCTTGGCAAGACTAATTATGAAACCTAGGGCAAGTTCAATGAGGGTAATGTCAAGACTTCATGGATCTTACAGAATCTTTGAATTATCTTGATGAAAATTTATTAGAACTGATCTAGATATCAGTGAAATCTATCAGGGGTTAAGCATCGTTAGTCAGGTTCCATTTAGTCAGCATTTTAACAAGTGTTAGCTAAATGAAAATTGCGGGAATAATAATGGCAAGCAAGTGGAATTGCCCCTTTGCGTTATATGGAGCAACAGAGACTATCACTATGTCAGTAAAATCTATGACTACTTCATCCCCTCTAGTTGAAGCCGAACGCCTTAAATCATCCAGGGTGTCGAATACTCAGGCTGAAGGTCAGCCTCTGGATGTCGCCCAAGGAGATGATGATACCTTTGATATCAGTCGGATGAATCCTGAGCAAATTGACTCGGATCTGGTTAATCTAGACATGGACGCTACAGATGCAAATGCTGCGAGTAAAGGGGTACGGCGCACTACTGACCTAGTGAGGATGTATCTCCAAGAAATCGGACGGGTCAGATTACTGGACCGGGACGAAGAGGTGGCTGAGGCCCAAAAGGTGCAAAAGTATGTTGGGTTGTTGGAGTTATGCCATCAACAAGCTGAAACCAATGAAACCCTGAGAACCTATGTGCAATTGCTAGAAATCCACGATCGCCTCCAGTCTAATTTGGGTCATCGACCGTCCTGGGGGCGGTGGGCGGCGATCGCCAATCTATCCGTGGTTGAGTTGAAGGAAGCCTTAGTGGTTGGCAAGCGCCAGTTGGCGGCAGTGGCTAATATTTCTGTAGAAGAACTGGAACAAGCTCAATCAGAAGGCATTGAAGCCAAAGATCACATGATCAAGGCTAACTTGCGGTTGGTGGTTTCCGTAGCCAAAAAGTATCAGAATCGTGGCTTGGAACTCCTGGATCTAATTCAGGAGGGCACCCTAGGGTTGGAACGGGCGGTGGATAAATTTGACCCCACTAAGGGCTACCGCTTTAGTACCTATGCTTACTGGTGGATTCGGCAGGGGATTACCCGGGCGATCGCCACCCAAAGCCGCACCATTCGCCTCCCGGTCCACATTACCGAAAAGCTCAACAAAATCAAGAAAGCCCAGCGCAAGATTTCCCAACAGAAAGGCCGCACGCCAACCATTGAGGACATCGCGGCTGAGCTGAAAATGACAGCGCCCCAAGTGCGGGAAGTGTTGTTGCGGGTACCCCGCTCCGTTTCCTTAGAAACCAAAGTGGGCAAGGAACGGGATACGGAATTAGGTGATTTACTGGAAACAGATGGGTTGTCCCCCGAAGATTTACTGATGCGGGAATCACTCCATCGAGATTTGCAACAACTTCTCACAGATCTCACCACCCGTGAGCGGGATGTAATTCGGATGCGATTTGGCTTGAACGATGGCACCCCCTACTCCCTAGCGGAAATCGGTCGTGCCTTAGACCTATCCCGTGAGCGGGTCCGGCAAATTGAAGCGAAGGCATTGCAAAAACTACGCCAGCCCAAGCGCCGGAACCGGGTGCGCGATTATCTAGAAGCCCTAGCCTAGGTATTTTCCGTTACGGTCCCTTTGGTTAGTCTTGACTCCGAGAACGCTCAGCAACCAGGTTTCCACGAGTGGGAACCTGGTTTTTTCATGACTTGAGTCATTGCCTTTTCGTACTAACTCAAGTATTCCCAGAAGTATTCACAGGGCAGAGGGGAGGAACTCAGACTATCGTGCTTGTACCCATTTAATTTGAAGCTGCAACTAATTGAGTTGGATAGGTAAGAGGCTTAGGCACTTGTTCGGTGCATCTCCATAGAAAAATGGTACTAGCCTCAGCACCGAGCACCCTAATTCATCCCCAAGGTAGAGGTTTTATTTTTTTAACAATGCGTTAATAATTATTGCTGTTTGCCAGGGGAGTCATTGGCTTGGAAGAAGGCCCATTGTCTCCCCATTAAGAGGCCAATTATGCATTGCTCTGAATGTGGACCTTAGTGTATGACCAGAAAAACCGGAGATGTCCGATCGGAAATTTGTTCCCTTCGTCATTATTTCGCCCTAATTAGCGGTTCTGAAAATTCTCACTGGGGGATGTTGCCGCAGATGAGCGATCGCCCCCAAAATCCCCCCAGGCAAAGTCAGCCCGTTAATTCCCCCTTGCTGTCAGGGACTCGGTATGATCGGATTTCACCTAGGGCGTGGCGAATTCGATCAAGCCAGATCCTATGGGTGATGACAGGCATTGGTCTTGGTGGGGTGGTAGCTATGGGGTTTTGGCAAAGCCAGGTTCCAGATCCGAGATCCCCCAAAAGCGGATCTCAGGAACTACCAGCCAGCCAGTCGATCCAAGGGCGATCGCCCATTGTTAACCAGCCCCAAGTTAACCAGCCCCAAGTTAACCAGCCCCAAGTTAATCAGACCCCACCGTTGGCTCCCATTGATATGGATAAGGTAGAAGAACTGGAGCACATTCCTGCCCCTTCTCAGAAAATTGTTCAAGCGGTCCAATTTTATCTGGATGCTGGCCTAACCCCAACAGCCACCGCTTACTTGGTTGGTTCCCTGAGTTGGGAATCGGGCCTCGATCCGAATGCGATTGGGGATAGGGGTCAGTCTAAAGGGTTAAACCAATGGTGGGCCAGCAGACGGAAGGGATTACCGGATAGTTTTGAAGGCCAACTGGTTTACGTCCTTCAAGATATGCAACAGGATACGCTGTCCTCCTGCACCCTAAAAACGTTGCGAACTTCCCACAACCCGGCCACGATCAAAGCGGCCTTGAAACGATGGACCCGCTGGCAGCAGGTGGGCGATCGCTGGGATTATGCCGAAACAATACTGGAGGTCATGAATCCTGTTCCAGGCAGGGCAGGGGCTTGAGGGCTATTGTTGATGCATCCCATG
>JAYKIC010000296.1:0-4039 GCA_035284985.1 Leptolyngbyaceae cyanobacterium | reverse complement strand
GGGGGGGGGAATCGGGCTAGGACCTGGACCGGGGGGCTTTTGGCAAATACTAGCCGGGGGGGGCGGTGGGGTAATAGTACTGGGATTTGGCCTTGGTCCTTTCGGCTGGATCGTAGATGGGGGCGGTGGTGGGGTAACGGCACTAGGGGCCGGACCGGGTGGCTTTTTGCCAATACTAGACGGGGGCGGCGGGAGCGCTGATTTTGGCGGTGATGCAATGGATGGTTCAGCTATGGCCTGAGCGCCAGCCCTATCATCGTCCTTGCTAGCACCATCATCGGCAACTCCATCATTGACGGCTTGAATATCCGCAGCTTGATGATCACCGCTAGCCTGATCGCTGCCAGCCGAGTTGCAGTCCCCACCACAGGTTGAAACAGGTTCACCTGTGGCGTTTTCGATCGAAGACTCCTCTGCCAAGCAGTCGTTTAACTCATCAAGTCCGTCCAGACCATTCAGCGCCTCTAATCCTTCCAGATCATCCAGGCCATCCAGGGCATCCAGTCCCTCCAATCCTTCCAGCCCCTCCAATCCTCCCAGTCCCTCCAATCCTCCCAGTCCTTCAAGGTTTTCCAATCCCTCTAGCCCTTCGAGATCGTCTAGCCCTTCGAGATCTTTCAGCGCTTCTACTTGATCGAAGCGGTCCAGCCCGTCCAATGGTTGGGTCAGACTATCTAAATCACTATTATTATTCTGCGTATTGGTGATCTCTAAATCGAGAGATTGCAGACAGTCATCAAAATCCCCACTCTCTCCATCCTCATTCAGCCAATGATCCGCCAGGGTATCTGTTAAGGATGCTGAGGTGAGGTCAGGGGAGGATGGGGCTTCGGTAGGGGACGATTCCCCGGTTGCCAAGGCAATGAGTTCGGGGCAGGGACTGCCTTCTCCTGTGCGCTTGCCTGCCATCACCTGCGTCCGGGCTGCTTGAAAATCGGCTAGACAGAGTTGGGCAATGCGGCTGACCTGTTCTGGGGAGCGGCTGAGGGCTTGGCGAGTAGTGGTGGCGATCGCCCCAAATCCGTTCAAATTCAAGAGTTCACCAATGCCTTCAAACACCTCCGCCTGGGCTTCTACCTCACTCAGCATGGTTGCTAGATCAGATCGTTGAGCCGCCATTTGCAGGCATTCAATCCCCTGTTCTACATCTACCTCAAAAATAGAAGCCACCATATCCACGCCCATATCCGACGAACTAGGCAGATAATCATCAGCCCGTTCTAGTGCCTCACTCAGCAAATCCTCCAAGATGCAAAACACTGGATCAGCAAGGGCGATCGCCTGGTTTTCATTAAAATTTCCGGTAGTAATCTGCTGTATTAGTGGATTCCGTAAGGCATCATAGGCTTGCAACAGCAATGTTTCCAGATCAGTGTCGATCACAACACTATCGTTATAAAGCGCCTTAAAAATACTTTCTAAGCGATGGGAAATGTCTTTAATGACATTAAGTCCAACGCTGGCCGAACTGCCCTTAATCGAATGGGCCGCCCGCATTAGGTTATGCACTTTAGCAGTGCTTCGATCCTCTTGTAGGGTAAGAATACCAGCCTCTAACACCTCCAGGAGTTCTGGAGCCTCTTCGACAAAAAACTGATACGCTTGGTCCTGAATATCTGGATGAATGCTCATGGCTTTCCTTAGTCATGGATGGTGATAAATGGTAATGCCCCGGATGACATAATCCGATTCAACCAACCGTTGCTTAGCTTACAACGGCAGACTTTGTTTTAAAAGCGACTTTAATCGCCACCGAGTTTTCATAACCAGCCTCCAGACTGACAACCCTCATTGGGGAAAAGAAGAGTGGACAGAGAGTGCCCACTCCGGCTGAGGCCGTCTATGCCTGATTTCACGTTGTGATGCCCCTGATTGTTGGGTCTCTGGGTCTTGCAACGTGCGTCTGAACCTGCTTACGAAATCTTGAATCGTCCAACGTTTTCTTGCAGTTCATTCGCAACCACAGAGAGTTGCTTAAACGATGTAGACACCATCTCCGCATCAGAGGAGGTTTTATCGGCAATGGCAGATACCCCTGCCATGGACTTCGCCACTTCTTCTGACACTTTTGACTGCAAGACTGTGGCTTGAGCAATCGATTCAACCAAGACGTTAATCTGTTTACTGGCATCGGCAATCTTATTCAGACTTTGACGGGTTTCATCCACCAGTTGCGTTCCTAGGACAACCTGTTCTGTCCCTGACTCCATCGCAGAAACCACCTCATTGGTTTCTGACTGAATCTCCGCCACCAGTTTTTCAATGTCGGCAGTCGCTGCGGCAGACTGTTGGGCGAGCGATCGCACCTCTTCGGCAACCACCGCGAACCCTCGACCTTCCTCCCCTGCCCGTGATGCCTCAATCGATGCGTTGAGCGCTAGGAGGTTGGTTTGAGCCGCAAACGAACCAATCAAGTTCACAACCGTAGAAATCTTCTGGGACGATTCCCCTAACCGTTTCACCTTCTTGGCGGTTTCCGCCACCGTTTCTCGAATGGCGGAAATCCCTTCAACCGTACGGTTCATGACATCATCCCCCTCTTGCACCGTCTGAGCCGCTCGCCGTACCGCCTCTTCAGCTTCAGCCGCGTTTGACGATACCTGGTGAATGGACGTGGCCATTTCCTGAATCCGATCCAGCGCCGCCGCAATTTCCTGCGTCTGTTGAATCGCCCCCTGAGCTAGCTGTTGAATCGCCTGTTCATCCTTCACCGTCGTGTTAGATACATTGATCGCCGCCTGTTGTACCTGGGTTACAATCCGTCTCAAGCTCTCAATCGTTGAGTTATAGGAGTCAGCAATAGTCCCAATCTCATCCTCTTTCACCGTGGCCCGGATCGTCAGATCGCCTCGGCTGACCGGGTCTACCTCCATCAACAGCTCTAACGCCCGTTTTTGCAAGCTCTCTTTCAACGCCTTTTGCTCTTCCGCCAGCAATTCTGATTCATGACGGGCCGTTTCCACCTTCGTCAAGAATCCAACCCGGTCCAGGGACGTGGTTAACTGAATCGCAAGTTGCTTCAGGAAATTGATCTCAGCATCTTCCCAATTCCGTGGTCCCGAACATTCATGGGCAGCGAGTAGTCCAAACAATTGGCCATCATGCATAATCGGCACAATTAAATTGGCTCGGACCCCCAACCGTTGTAACAGTTGGAGATGGCTCGGATGGAGACCTGCTTGATCCACATCAGCAGCTTGAAAAACCCGACCATCCTCATAATCGGCAATGGTATGCTCCGGAATACAAGGATCATCCACATTAAAATTCAATGCTTGGGGATAGCCCCGTTCCACCGATTCGGCAATAATTGCACCACTCCAGTCCGCCGCAAATTTGTAGACAACGAGGCGATCGCACTCCATCAGCGATCGCGCCCCATCTAACGCCTTGGCCAACAGCGGTGGAATATCATCCTCAGTCTTAACATCAATGTTGGCAATTTCCGCCAAGAATTTTTGTTGCTCCGCCGCACTAGCCTGAGCCACCAGCAGGTCGGTCAACTGCACCGCCATATCATTAATGTGATAGCCCAGGTTAGCCAGTTCATCCTCACCTGCCGTCTGAATCCGTACATCCAAATCCCCTTGTCCAATGTGTTCCACCGCAGAAGCCGCCTCCAGAATCGGTTCCGTTACCCGTTGGGCGAGCAGTTTCGAGAGGAAGGCCATCATCACCCCTGTAAACGTCATGGCCCCCAACAACAGCCAGGTCAACTGACGCTGGTGCTCAAAGGCTACTTTCGTAGGAACCGCAAGCAATAACCCCCAATCCAACTTAAATTCATCCTGAATGGCCTGGAGGGTCGCATAGGTCAGAATCTGTTCTTCCTCACCTTCGTGGTAATCTTTGATGGTGACAACCGAATCACTACCTGCCTCAGAAATTGCCTGGGGTAGCTTAGGATAGATCGTTAACAACGAATCGCCCGTATTCTCCTTGTTCCGCTCAGAGGCAGAAATTACAGTCCCCTCACTATCCGCAATGTATAGCTCCTGAAAACCATCTTCCTTGAAACGGAGCACCTCATCTAAGTCTT
>JAYKIC010000295.1:0-7161 GCA_035284985.1 Leptolyngbyaceae cyanobacterium | reverse complement strand
TGTTGTTGATAGGTTTGATCAAGGTCAAGCTGGCCCCAACCATGGGTGGCCCAGCACTGACGGAGACAGTGCATAAACTCCACCATGGTCATGTCGGCCACGGCGATTTGATAGTAATCGGTGACTTCTTCACAAAAACGAGTGTAAAGATTTTTGCCCCACCAACGACCACAGTTAAAGAGGACTAAGTTGGTGTTTTGGCCAATTTCTTGTTCTAGCCCTGCATAAATACCTTGAATCAAGGTTTCGGGAATGGCAATCAGACGATTGCCTTGGCGATTTTCCAGGAGACCTAGTTCAAGATCGCCTTTGACGTAAAATTCGTTGGCAAAATAATCGCTAGGAATGCGGTCATCCACTAGCAAATCGGCAATGGAAATCATAGGTCAATATCTCACAAAGGGGTTGGTTTCAATGGAATACATTAGGCGATCGCTTGAGCTTGGCGTTGGCCAACCAATACTCCTTCTGCGAGTTGGAGATGGGGTTTGAGCATCTGCACTTGGGCGGGAGAGAGGAGTTGGGTGAGGCGTTGGTTCAGCATTTGGTAAAGCGAACGATCAATCGTCTCGGTTTGGTAAGCTTTGGCGGTACCCTCTAACCAGGTAATAAGGCGACCGTGCAAAAAGGTTTCGTCATTGAGCAACATCCCCATGGCAGAGTATCGCAGAATGAGAAGGGCATTTTTCAAGCAGCGTTCCAGGGTGGTTGTAGATTCTTGAGAAAACTCTGCTTCTAAGTTATCTGCCACTTGCTGCATAATTTCAATTTCATGATCACGGAGATAGCGATAGGTTTCCAACCGGGCTGGGAGAGAATCGACATACTGGTTGAGACAGTCTAGTTCTTCAGGTTTGAGATAGCGTTTTTCAGCCTCATCAAACATCGCTTCGATTTGTGGGTGCATTAATAATATCCTCGCCAGTGTTTTGGAATAGCGTATACGTTTGGATCGGAGTGGTAGACAGTCTACTCGGTCTGTTAGGGCTAAGTCATCAGACCCAGCAAGAAGAACGTCCCTTAGAATGAGCCGAAAAAGTCATCCAAGGTGATGTCATCGGCAACGGGTTCTGCTTCTGCTTCAAAGAGGTCTACGGATGGCAGGGGGGCGATCGCCAATACCCCTTCCCAAGGAATCGCGCCAAAGAACTCACCCACGGTCATATTGGGGTTCAGGTTACGCTCACCCGATGTCATGGTGGGCAAGGGTGGGGGTGGGGTTTTCACATTTTCCCAGTTCACCCCAGAGAAAAAGTCTTGGACTGATTCCGTTAGCCAAGCTTGGTCTGCATCAATTGTTTTAACTGAGTTCATTGTAAAAGCTCCCCACCCCGTAGCCGTTTTTCAATATCCCGTGCGGTTGCGCCTTCGTTCATCCAGAATCCGGCGGCATCAATGCGATCCCGTCCTCCTAACAGGAACTTACAGTAGGTTTCGCCCATGGAGTAGCACTGAATTTCAATGCAACTGAGTTTCTTTTTCACCATTTCGGTAAAGAAGCCTGCAAATAAGCCAGCATAGAGATAGCAAACGGGTTTGCCCACGTCGCCAAGGGTACGGGCGACGGCCGAGTCAAACAAGTTAATAAACATGAAGCCTTGTTTGCGATCGCCCATGTCGATCTCCCAGCGACCCCAACCTTGGGAAGTGAAGGGCCACCACCAGGTTTCTAGCAGAAACATCAGATTGGTTTGCCGGACACTGGTGCCGTATTCTTCCTGAAACCACTTGCCAAAGAAATCGGCATCAATGGTGCCCCAGTGGTTGCCAATGGTATACATCGTGGCGGCGGAAGCCTCCCCCACCTCTTCTTCTAAGCCTTCAATTAAGCCAATGATGAAATCTTCACTGACCAAAGCGTTAATGGCCCCATTCCAGTCTTCCAAGGTGCCCTCATGGGGCTTAAATTGAAAATAGTCCCGGAAGCTGTAATGGTTATGCTTCTTGGGATACTTGTCTTTGACCGATTGTTGATTGTTGTTAATTAGAGTAACCATAATCCTAAATTGGGATGAAGGGTAAATTCGGGTGGATGCGCCTTTGTGACTCAAACCATACAAATACAACTGAGCCAATGAGTCTGGGTAGTGTTGACCGTGGGCGATCGCCCACCGTTTCAGTCAGAATTTAAAATTGGTATGCGCCCCCCTGCTTCAATTTACACCACTCAAATCACTAGTATTAAAGATTGAAAAGAGCCGTTATCAACCTTGGTATCAAGTCCCTGTTATTCAGACCTGATAATTCAATAGTTCCCTGGTTTTGACAGATATAACCCCCTTCTTCTCAAAGTTTTGTTAATTGGGTGGTTTCCGTCATCCCCAAAGTAGCCTGGGCCAGTTGCACCATGGGTAGTAGCATCTCCACCTCCTCCGCTGTGAATAGTTGTTGCACTACTTCTTGCATGATGGCGTAAGTAATATCACAACTGTGGCGAGAATTAAACGCATCCATCACCGTCTGAAACCAGAGAAGGTACTTGTTCTGAAGACTGTTCGCATCATCTAACAATACTGCTGTGGCACAATATCGCATCGTTCTCAATGCATCTTGCTTCCATTTGCTACTAATATCCTGTTTGCGGCTATGAAGAATTTGAGGCGCTTTTTTCCGCACTTCTTTATACATAGAATCGACAATGGCCTGTTCCAACTGTCCGATTTTCTTATACAAACTAAAGCGTTTGGGATAGGATTTACGATAATGGAGCAAGAATATGAGTTCAGCATCGGTGGCATAGCGGCAGTCTATTTCCCGCACCAAACTTTCACATTGACTAAGCATACAGCCTCATTAAAACTATTGTGAACCATAACGTTTTCCCTCTGCACGGTAAGCGTTTCAGGGTTGGTTTTAGATCTTGCACCAGCAAAGATGTATGACCCAAAACCTAGCATTCCCCCCTTAATCCCCCGTTGCAAAGGGCTAATCTTATAGGGGTTTTGAACCTTCCGCTAATTCGGAGAATGGGTCACTCAAGTCGATTGACTCGTTACCCGTCCGCGAATAAATGGCGGGCTAGTAGGGAAAACCCATTGAAATGGATTAATGTCCGGTTATATCTGGGATGAGGCCATTCAGTCCACTTGCAGTGGACTGGCCCGATTAGCCCGCCGTTTACTCACGGGCAGGTGTACGGAACCTGCAAGTGGGCGGCTTTGGAAAACCCCTACAAGATTGGGCAAAGGGAAGGTAGAGGGGGCCATCCGCAATCAAGTCACTTGTGTATACACCGGAAGAGCGGAGACCAATAGAACTGCACCCGTCATTGGCAATATCCATCATTGACCATCATTTAGCCCTTTATACAGCAATACTTAGAGATGATCCGCATTATTAGATCCGCATTATTAGAGATGATCCGCATTATTTGGTCTGCTTGGTTACATCTGCTATCTAAAAAAGCGGGTTTGTTAAAAATATAGGTGCTCAGGCTAACAAGTTCTGTGAGTATACGACACGGAATTGCCTGCATCCCCTAAGGGCCTCTTTTTGATGGGCTAGTTCCTAAGTTTTCAACGATGTTTTAGCCTCGGTATCCCAACGCAGTATGGGAAGGTAGACATTAAAGCTGCTCCCCTGTTGCAGCACACTGGTGAGGGTCAGATAACCTTGGTGACGATGGGCGATTGCCTCAGCAATGGCCAGTCCCAATCCGGTGCCTCCGCTTTGGCGGGCGCGATCGCCATTCACCCGATAAAAGCGTTCAAAAATACGACCATGCGCCTCGGCGGGAATGCCAATTCCAGTATCTTTGACCGTAATTACGGCCATGCGATCCTGGGTCGCTAAACTGACTACGACGGTTCCCCCTGATGGCGTGTACTGAAGCGCATTCGCCATCAGATTAGCCACCAAACGATAAAGCTGAGATTCATACCCCATCACTTGGATTTCCGTATCCGGTATCTGGCTCCTAAGGTCAATATCCGTCACCGTGGCCAATTCTGCTAGTTCTTCAGTTAAATCGGCAACGATATCGTTTAAGCAACAAGGCTGTGCTGGATGGGTCATGGTGTCTTGCTCCAAGCTGGTCAGCAAGAGCAGATCGGTAATCAACTGGCTCAGACGGCGACCTTGACGTTCTACGGTGTGCAGTAATGTGGGGATCTGTTCCGCTTGGTCCTGCGGTAAACGGATGGTTGCTTCTACTGTGGCAAGCAGGCTGGCCAGGGGCGATCGCAATTCATGGGCGGCATTGGCGGTGAACTGCTGCTGCTGCTGGTAAGCCCGGTAAATGGGCTGCATGGCTAAACCAGATAGGCACCAACTGGAAACGGCAATCAAGCCCAACGCTAATGGCAGTGCCCCAATCAAAATCCACCGCAACTGCTGCCGTTCAGCATCAAATGTGGAGAGGGTGCGGCCAACCTGAAGATAGCCCCAGGAGGGGTGGTCATGGAACGCCTCATCGGGAGCATGGGCATGGGCCGCACCGTGAAGAATAGTGGTGAACTGGTGGTAGCGCTTGCCTGCCCCTGTTTGGAGGGTTTGCCAAGGTTCAGGGTTGAGCCTGTCAGACAGGGATTCCGGCTGGTTTGGGGAATAGGCCAGTAGCGACCCTTGGTGATCAAACAGGCGAATGTAGTAAGTGGTGCGATCGCTCACTCCGGTGGTGTGTCGCTGAATCAAGGTCGGGTTGATCCGGCAGTCTTGCCCCGCCAGACACAAATCGGGGAAAATCTGCTGGAGCACTACCGTGGGGTCTCCTGTTGCCGGAAGCATGGGTTCCAAGCTATCGTGCAGGGTTCCAGCGATGGACTCAATTTCTCGCTCCATGGCAGCCCAGTTTGCTTGGACAATCAAGCGATAAACGGCATAGGCAGACAGGCTGAGAATCCCGGCCATCACGAGTGAGTAAGACAGGGCTAACCGAATGCGGCTACGACGAAAGAGTTGATGGATACTCATGATTGTGTCACGGATGAGTTAGGTCACAGATGGCCCAACGGGTTGCACCACAAAGCGATAGCCCTGTCCGGGAACGGTTTCGATGGGGCAGAAACAGTCATGTTTGGCAAACTTGCGCCGCAGTAGTCGTATTTGGGCGGCGACAACATTGCTAGTGGGTTCTGTATCCATATCCCAAAGCTGTTGGCGAATTTTACTGCCCGCCAGAATGCGATTAGGATGCTGCATCAAATAGGTGAGAATTTGAAATTCTTTGACGGTGAGGGGAATGGTTTGGGGCGATCGCCCATCCTCTACCTCCAGGGCATTGCTGGCACTGTCCAAGGTAAAGGGACCAAGGCTGAAATTTTGGGGCTGGAACTGGGGCGATCGCCGTTGAAGTGCCCGCAGTCGCGCCAGTAATTCTGCCATCACAAAGGGCTTGACCAAGTAATCATCAGCGCCAGCATCCAGACCCGTAACCCGATTTTCCGGTTGTCCCAGGGCAGTCAGCATCAGTACCGGGAGGGGGTTGTGGCGCGATCGCAATTTCTGACAAAGTTCTAAGCCTGACAATCCTGGTAACATCCAGTCTAAAATCACGACCGTATAGTCAGTCCACTGACTATCTAGATACTGCCAAGCTTGAGTCCCATCAGTGACCCAATCCACCACATACTTTTCACTGATCAAGACTTGCTTAATCGCCAGTCCTAAATCTTCTTCATCTTCTACTAACAGGACACGCATTACGCTCTAGGGATTGACCATAAAGTTGATTTTACCGGAGTGATTGTCAGTTCACCTCGTTTTCATTTGCTCTGTGGCATCACTATTCCAGAAGAACAGTCATTTATCCCAAAACTCAAAAGTTTAGCTGTAGATCTTAGCTATAGATCATTGAGTTCAAACCCACCCATATAGCGGCCAATCTTATAGCTGCGTTGGCAAATTTGGCGATACCTGCCGAAGGTTAAGGTTAACTGTAAATTCCGCACTGGTATGATGCCTCGATTTATGACACACCATAGCTTTCTCGAAACGACCCAAAAACCCTTGTTGTGCTGAACTACAAGTGTAAATCATTGACCATACCAGTCTTGTTTCCATTGCTTCATCTGATCGATTTCGGCTTGTTGGGTTGTCAAAATCTCTTGAGCTAACTGTTGTAGTTCTGGGCGATCGCTGTTTTGCAGGACTTGTTCGGCCATATCTAGAGCACCCTCATGGTGAGGAATCATGCCATCAATAAACCGTAGGTCAAACTCCGCATCGGCTTTCCCCAAATCACCACTCATCATCATTGCCGCTTGCATTTCCGGTGTCATCGTCATCGAATGCCCCATCTCGGCATGGTACATCACAGGATCTGAACTCGCATTGGGATACCAGGCGTTGCGCCATTGCTGCATCTGCTCAATTTCGCCCTGCTGAGCTGCAATAATCGCTTCAGCCAATTGCTTGATTTCGCTCCGGGATGAATTTTGCAGCGCTGATTCAGCCATCACGACGGCTCCTTGATGATGCAAGATCATGCCATCGATAAAGCGTAAATCAAACTCAGCATCTTTTGGTCCTAAGTCCATCGTCATGGTGTGATCGGCTATTCCAGCATCACCCTTTGATTGAGATGGCTGATCCACTTCCTGATTAATAACGGAAGGCTGACTGCATCCCAATAGCGTTGTCCCAACCAAAATCCACGAAGCCAGAAGTCTTGTTAAACGCATTGAATAACCATCCTTTTGAAAGAAAATACGTGGGTGATTGAGGTTGTTAAAGCATTGAAGCGCTGTCAACAGCTAATCATGATTTTACTCCACCACACCAGAAACGTGGATGAGACACAAAAGATCCTTCTTAGGCCAAGAGAGGCTACGCGCTATGCCCCTAAGCCCCTTGAGTCAGGGGATAAATTACTAGACCGAGTAAAGCTGAGGCTACCACAATCAACGGTTCTGGGAGCTTTTTCTTAAAGATGAGTAGGAGTGCTAGGGTCACAATGGCAATGATGATAGTGGGAATGTCTATCAGCGATCGCGGCCCCAACACAATCACCGCTCCGGTAATTGAACATCTCGAATGCGCTCTTGAGAAACTGCCGCATAAAGTCCTTCAAACAGGGCGATGCCCTGTTCTTCCAGCGCCTGATCGGAAAAATTTGCCAAAATTCCCCTGTATCCATAAGAGTCGTCCCAAAATTTGGGTGGGGTACCCGCGCCGCGGGGGAGCCCCCCCCAGTTTGGGTCACGTGTAAAGTCGAAATTGTTT
>JAYKIC010000294.1:0-6436 GCA_035284985.1 Leptolyngbyaceae cyanobacterium | reverse complement strand
TTCTAGCACTTTGATCAGGGGGAGTTCGTCTGGGGTTTTCTGGAGGAGTTGGCAGACGCGATCGCCAATCAAATCCAGCATCACCACGGTCAGGGCACGCCATTCCACCACCACGGGGGAACTGGGCACATGGGACTCACGGGTCACTTGGGGATGTTTGGGGACTAACAGGCCCAAATCCACGCATAAGCCCCCATTGCGATATTCGGCCAATCCGGTGAGGGCGTTGAGATGGGTGACGGAGAGGCCAGCGGCGGTGAGGGGTTCGACGAGGGAATAGGTGAGCCACTGAGACAGTTTGTGGAAGGGGACGAGGTTAGCGCCAAGGGGATCATCGGCCAGGGCGGGATGGGGCCAAACGTCCCCCAGGTTGGTGTGGGCGATCGCCACCCGTCCCGGCCAAATCGCCCCCAAACTGGCCAACACCTCTGACAGTAACACCCCTGCATCCATTGTGTTACCGTAGCGGTCCTGCCAAAAATCTAACAAATTCCCTGGTCTAGGGGGATTTTGACCGAACCGATCGGGGTTAGTTGCCAAGGTCTGCCCTAACTGGTGCAGTAAGGAGAGGCGACCTGATAAACCCACCAATGGATTCGTCTCGCTGACTTGAAAGGCTTGGGCTAAGTCAGATTCCGTGAGAGATTGGAGGGCGATCGCATCCACCTGGTAGGGCCACTGGGGATCGGACGAGAAAACCCCCTGCTCAAACGCTCTCAAACTCGCCACCGCCAACCCTTCCGACCGACCCAACCCTTGATCGGTCAAAGGATCGTGGTAGCGCCACTGAGTACCCGCCCCCGCATCCAACAAGACACTGATGATCACCAAATCGAGCAGAGCTTTGGCCTGATTGTCGCCTAACGCCTGATACAGCGGCGTGAGTCGATCGGTGTCTCCTGCATCAAAATGTCGCCAGCGGCTATGGAACGGCACCTCAAAATCGGGATAGGACTGCTGGGTTGTTTCCACCACATACTCAGCCACCCGGTCCAACTGGGCTAGGTCACAGGTGAAATGCTCCAGTTTGTCCGCTTCACATAGATTGAAGATCTGACGGCAGCGATCGCGCACCGCTTGAGCCGAAAGCAGATAGGCGATCCTGCCCTCAACTTGGCCCTCAACTTGGCCCTCAACTTGGCCCTCTGCGGTCCTAAGATCGTCCGCTGTCTGGGAACCCAGTGGTGGGGGTAATGTCATGAGAAAACCCTATTTTTGATAAATTTTGCCAGCATAGCAGTATCCTAGCCCAGCCCAACCTTCTATGATTCTAAATAAGAATGGGCCAAAGGTCTCCCGTCGTCAATAACACCAACGCTAGTGTTTTCCCAAGCAGACTCAAACCATGCGAACGTCTATCATTTTGCCAACAGGTTGTTTAGGATTATTCCTCATTGTGGGATGGTTGTACTGGATAACCCGTCCAGCCAACACGAATTGGCGATACCACACCCGCGATGGTTTCTCAGATTTACGAGCCGTCCATTGGCCGGGAATCAACCTGGCTGGAGCGGATTTGTCTGGGATGATTTTTCGAGAATCCTTCTTGGAGGGGGCAAATTTCCAAGGGGCTAATCTCCGGGGAGCGGATTTGAGCGGAGCCACCTATGTGGATGATGCCAACTTTCGAGGGGCCGATTTAACTGGAGCGCTCTTGTTGGCAACCTATGCGAGACGAGCCAATTTTGCTGGGGCCAAGCTACAGGATGCCCAATTACAATCCGCTAATTTGATTGGAGCCAATTTAAGTGGGGCTGATTTGGCTGGGGCTGATTTAACCGATGCCAGTTTGGTTGGCGCAAATTTAGACAATTGGGTCAATCCGCCTGCCTATCTCGATCGGGCCAATCTCACAGATGCTAATTTACCGGGCAATCTGGAGAACACTCGCCTTTGCAATACCGTGATGCCCAACCAAACGGTGTCTAAACAGGGCTGCTTTTGGCCCAGTCCTGAACTGTTGGATGCGTTTGCGGCTGGGCGATGGGATTGGGTCGAAAGTTCCCAAAGTCAATTATTTCACGATGCCAATATTAGCGCTCAAACCGCTGAAGAGATGGCGATCGCCATCCAAGCCATGCCCTGTGAAGATCTGAAAGTGCTAGATGAATTGTGGCGTGAGGCCAGCGATAACCGCTTCGGCTTCAGTGTGCAGCGCCAAATTTGGGAAAATTCGGTGCAACAAGACTATGGCAAATTTGCCGAACAGGTGGGATGGAAGCAAGGCAAGACATGGATCAAATGGGACGACTTGAGCTTAAACGCCTTGGACTTAAACGGCAGTCCCCGCAGCGCTCATAATCCCCCCGTGGGCCACCTACCCTGGCACCGCTGGCAAATCCAAGAACCCACAGAAGCGGAACCCACCCGATTTCGCCGGATTGGGTTTGGGGCATGGATGGGCCACCTCAAGCAGTGTGGTATTTAGTCTCTTAGCCTCTAGAGACCAGGGTTCACAACGATAGGCAAGGTGATTTTTTTAAGTTTGAATATTTTACTGGCAGAACCCTAAGTGCTGGTTTCTAAATCGGCTTGATTTTCTAAGGGTGTATCACAAAGCGCTTCCCCCCGCCAAATCACCCAGTTGATCGGCACCTTGCCCTCCCCAATCGGGCTATCACGCCAAATTTCATCGATGTTACGCCAATTACGATCCTGCGCTCGCGACTGGGCCGACAAATTAACCGCGTAGACTTGACCAAGACTCTGAAGCGTGACCAAATCAACCACATATTCCCCCGCACTAATGCGCTCACAGATGAGTTCACCATCCACCACAAAGGGCCAACCCTCGCCAAAATCCACCTTGGTCATTTTGTCATCATCCGTAGTGAACTCTGGCAGGGCATCTTCCCCGGCCTTCCCTTGGGCATAGGCCAAATTGGTTGGATAAGTATCTAGGGCACGCTCTTGGGCCGCATCATACTTTTCATGGTTTTTGGGCACAGCTTTCATCAATTCAATGGCTTGCCGCCACTTTTCTGCTACGACGCGCCACTCCTCACCACTTGCCGCTGTTTTATTCAGTTCAGTGGCCTCGGTGGCTGTTTCAACCGCAATGCGAAAGGGATCAAAGTCATCAGCAGCATTTGGGCTTTGCCCCTCATCCTGACCTGGCGAGGGTTCGGTCCCGGCTTCAGTAGGTTCTTCATTGCTTTCTGAGACATCAGCGTTCACTTCATCGACCTCTTCCGAATCCGTGGCTGTCGAAACTTCCCCTTGATCTGAGTTGGGTAATGGAGTAGTACAGGAACCGAACAAGAACCCCATTAGGATAATGGGGAGAAGAAAAGAAGAACGACCAAAAAGTAGCTTATTCATACAACCCAGCTAGGACATACAGACAATGGACGAAATATAGATTAGGTGACAGCCACACCAGGATGGCATATCTGTAAATCCATTACTTACTTTAAATTTACATCTTAGGGATAGGGTTGGGTAGTGGTCACGTTCCCAATCAAAATACCCAGTCAATCGCCTGTTGTTTAAGATCAAAGGTATATAGTGAGCCTTTCCCCCCTTGCCAAGTGGTCGTAAAGAGAAAATGGGGCGGAACAAAGGTGGCAGCGGTGAGGGGAGCGGGGAGTTGTAAAGCACTGACGGCATAACCTGTGGGGTCAAGAAATATCACTTTTCCATGGGTGTCAGCCACAATATGGCCCCATGGTGCCGCCATCAAGAAAGCCGGAGTAATATCTAAGGCAAACCGCTGAAGCCGAAATGGTTTCAGATCAATACATAGAATTGAGGTGGGATCATATTGATCAGTGGCTAACAACTGGTAAGGAGTAGGAGTCGCTACAACCTTACCCAGCAACATGGGTAAGCGTTGGATGGCGATGCGGGTACCTCGGCGGGTAAAGACTTCTAGGTACGTTGCCCGTTCCATTGAGGAACTGGCCTGGGAGGTTGCCAATGGGTTGTCTGAGGGGGAGGTTGGGGAGGGTGTTGGTTTACGCCAAGGTCCGTCGGAAATGATAATGATATGGCGTTGATCGAGGGCGATCGCCTCCAGCAATCTTTCTGCTTTCCCGGCTGCCCGTAACCGGATTGACGACTGCGGTAAAGCCATGGAAGAGGATCGACGGGGAAGGGGATGGAAACTGAGGGTACTGCCAACATCTTCTTGGCTACTTTGGCGATAGTCCGTAATCAATGCCAACCAATTTCCCCCCGGATCAACTGTGGCTATACAGTCTTGTTCTAACTGGTAAATAGGATGGGCTACCAATGTAGGACTTAAAGCATGGGGATGACCATTCAAAGCTGGGGCCGACCCCGTAGCATCCCCTGGGCGATCGGGCGATCGGGTCACTAAGGTGCGGCGATCGATCCAAAGAATAGTACGGCGTGTGACCAGCAGATAGCCTTGGGGTACGATCAAAAGTTGTTGGATTGGTTCTGAAAGTGGAATGGCTTCACCCTGAGCCGCAGCTATTTTGGAGGACTCTGCCTGCATCTCCCCTCGCTGATACCAGTGGGTGTAAAAATGCGGTCCACCCCCATAACCAACGTGGCAAGGACCATATTTAGATTTCTTTGCCAGAGAAACCGAATCATCACTAGCGGAGGATTGATCATGTAAGGTAGGAATTTCGCGGGTAGAGAGGTTAGTGGAGCTAGTAGGGAACAATTCCCCATGAGGCCATCGCGAGCCATTTAATACGGTCACAGGGACCGATAAGGCAATTTCCTGTTGGGGAAACCCCTCATAACAGGGGACCACCTGCCGCAAGATCAAGAGTGGGGTGGCAACACTCGGTGAGGGTTGCCAGGGAGAAATGGGGGTATTCGCAACTGCCAGATGAATCGCGTCTAGCATTTCCTGAGCTGACTGGAAGCGTCGGGCTGGCAGTTTTTGTAACGAGATATTCACTACCTCTTTAAGCGCATCGGGAATATCGGGGGACATGGTTTCAGGAAATTGCACCACTTGATTGAGGTGGGCCGCCATCAACGCCTTGGGAGTGCCAGTAAAAGGACGGTGGCCCACTAGCAGTTCAAACATCATCACCCCTACGGCGTAGAGATCGGAAACCAAAGAGTACTGGCTATAAAATCGCTCTGGGGCCATATAAGCGGGGGAACCCGTATTTCCCGCGCTGCGATCGTAGACTTCCTTGTTCACTCGAGCAATACCAAAGTCAGATATCTTCGCTGACCACCCCTTAGTCGTCAAGGTCAACAAGATATTTTCAGGCTTAATATCACAATGAATAATCTTTTGGCGGTGGGCTTCAGCCAAACCTTCTAGGACATCTACCACAAGTTGAAGGCCGTGACTCAGGGGCAAACCGACATCATCGAGCATTAAGCTCCGTAGAGTCCCCCCTTCGCAGTAATCCATCACTAAATGTCGCCCAGTGGCCGTATGTTCGATGGCATGGCAAGTCACAATGTTGGAGTGCTGAAGGCTCAGTAAAAATCTTAATTCTCGCAAAAACTGATGGGTCGGGAAGCGTTCACGCTCTAGATTTTTGAGCGCAAATAGCTTACCCGTCTTACGATGCATGGCACAATAAACTTTACCAAATTGGCCTTGGCCGACTAAACCCAGAATGCGATAGCGGGATAATTGAGATGACTTGTTCTGTTGGCTCAACACAGTGACGAATCGCTTAACGATGTAAATACAAAAATGGTAGACATCGATTCGCCCTTCTCCAATGACTTATTCATGACTATTAACATTGGGAACTAGGTCAGTTGATCACCCTAAATTAAACGTTACGCCAAGTCAATGGCAGGACCAATAAATGTTACAACAAACAACTTGTTGTAAACAAATTGCAGCAAGCAACGTACCAACCATTAGCTAAAACGTAAGGTAATACCCGATTTAGGGTCTGGAACTAGTTGGGTGAACCCCGTCTCTCACAAAGTTCACCCACGTAGATTATAAGGTGTATCAGGTTATCAGCGGCTAATGATCGCAACTCAGAAGGATCAAGGCCGTTGTCCACGAAGCTAGCGGGGACGGGTTTTGTCAGATCAGGAATATGACCTCACTCCGCCCCGCAGAACTGCCTTGACTATGCACAAAGTTGTTCCATGATGGCTTTGTGCTCTAAGCCTTCGCTAACCAGGGCTTCCGCTGGAGACACGCGCTTTTGTAGACCCAAAATAAAGCGATTACAATCTGCCCCCATGGATTCACAGGTGGTTTGAACACAGTGCAACTCGCGGCTAGTGAGTTGGCTAAAGAAGACGCTCAAAACCCCTGCTTCTAGGGCACAAGCGGGTCGTGTGCTGCTTCCGGCTTGTTTAGCAAAGGGGGAATTGGTCACGGAAATAACCAGGAAGCCCTGTTGTTGATAGGTTTGATCAAGGTCAAGCTGGCCCCAACCATGGGTGGCCCAGCACTGACGGAGACAGTGCATAAACTCCACCATGGTCATGTCGGCCACGGCGATTTGATAGTAATCGGTGACTT
>JAYKIC010000293.1:0-18282 GCA_035284985.1 Leptolyngbyaceae cyanobacterium | reverse complement strand
GTCAACTTTTCTGCCCCCAAATCTAAGGCATCGAGGGTGGCATGGGCTAGGGCTAGGGGGATTTGACAAAAATTACGGGCTGGTCCCTTAGCCAGGGATTCCGTGTAGGCATCGGCTAGGGTCAGATTATGACGGGCATAGGTGCGAATGTCTTTGGCCTGCCAGCCATCGGGGAAAAAGCTAACCCCCCGCTCTCGGTCATCTTTGTAGTTACGGGCAATGTTCACCGCTTGCAAACCCCGGCCAAACCCGATCGCCTGGGCACGATTGGTCTGGGTGCCGTCATGCCAAGCCCAAAGATCGGACAGGAGTAAGCCCACGGCTCCAGCCACGCTAAAGGTATATTGATTCAATTCGGCTTCGGTGTGAATCGTCCAGTTGCGCTCTGCCCAGTAGGCCATGCGGTCGGCCATCGCGGCGGTGGCATCCCAAATGCGGGGGGCGATCGTGTTGGGAGCGAGTAAGGCCCACTCACCAATGCGAAGGCTGACTTCTGGGAGGCGATCGCCCTCTCTCTCCAGTCCTTGGGCAAAATCCTGGGGAGTGGACGTATCGACACTGGCTTGTAGATTGAGACTGAGCGATCGCAATAACCGGGCCTTAGTGCCATTATCCAGTGTTGCGTGATCCTCAATCTCATCAATTGCCCGCATTAGTAGATACGCTGATGCCACCGCCTCAAGCAATCCTGGGGGTAACTGACTAATGGGAATATAAAAAGTACGGCTCGTTTCCCGCAAAACCTCTAGGGCATCTGTACGACAATCCATGCAGCTAACTCCTCAGACCAACTTGAGCTAGAGTGTATAACGCGAATGGCTAGAACACCAGACTTGCAACAACAAAATAGCATCTTTTCTCTTCTCGGATGTTTTAGGGTAGTGGTGGGACATTTCGGACCCCACCACCCTCCTCAATTTAGGCCAGTAAGCTGAAGTCAGTCTGAGAAGTGACAAGATGAACTGTTAGAAAAACCACCCGTAACTATGTAGACCTTTACCCAAGAGATTGACTCCGAGATAGCAGACCCAGACAACGACGAATCCCGACGCGGCGAGGATGGCGGGACGACGACCTTGCCACCCTTTGGTAATCCGGGCGTGGAGATAGGCGGCAAATACCAACCAAGTAATCAAGGCCCACGTTTCTTTCGGGTCCCAGCTCCAGTAAGTCCCCCAGGCTTCATTCGCCCATACACCCCCAGCAATGATGCCGATGGTAAGCAGGGGAAAGCCTAGGCCAATCATGCGATAGCTGATGTTGTCGAGGGTGTCGGCTAATCCCAGGGTTTCAAAGGTAAGGCGACTGGTGTTGGTGTTGGTGTTAGTGTTGGTGTTGGTGACGGTGTTGGTTGCCGTGGATGCCAGGGTGGTAGTGGTTGCCGCCGTGGATCGTGCGACGGTGGCAGTTGGGTTAGACGCGATCGGGCTAGGGATCGTTGCCGGGGTGAGCACGGGATTGGTGGTGGGTTGTTCAATGGCGATCGCCCCCCCATCACCATCTTCAGCAGCATCTTCATCCCTTATAACCGGATTATTTTCTCCACCCCGGCGTAGGCGAAAAGCCCCCGTCCCATAGGAACTGCCCCGGAGTACGACATTCTGCCCCTTGGTAACAATGAGGAAGGCGATCGCCAGCAAAGCCCCCACCATCAAGGCCGCATAGCTCAAGAGCATCACACTGACATGCATCATCAGCCAATTCGATTTGAGCGCCGGAACCAACGGCTCCGACACTTGCATTTGATCCGGTAGGGACAAAGCGGCAAAGGCGGTAATCCCCATGGCCACCGGAGCGGTTACGGTTCCCACAAAGCGGCTCCGACTCATATTTTCCGCTAGTAGATGCACCGCCGTGATCCCCCATGCCACGAAAAACAGAGATTCATAAAGATTACTCAGGGGAAAGTATCCCGCTTCCAGCCAACGAGCACCCAATAGGGTCGCCATGCAGAGATTGGCGATCGCCATCCCAGTGGTTCCTAGCGAGGGGAGTAAAGTCGCTTGGGGAAAGACAGCCCCAGTCCAATACACCAACATGGATGCAAACAAAATGGCAAAGGACGCATTGTCCAACCACCCCTGCAATGTCACCAGATCCATACCAAAATCCTTCCTAAAACCTGTTGTTATCGACACAGTTTTTCCATTGTAACGTTAACCCTTTCCCCCTTTCTAGGTCTGCAAAAGAGGATGGCTGATTCAAGACTATTGTTCAAGACTATTGTTCGAGACTATTGTTCGAGACTATTGTTCGGGAATATTGTTCGGGAATATTGTTCGGGTTTGGCGATCGCGGCTTGTAAGAGATAGAAAGAACCGCCCTTTCTCCTGGTGGCGATTCTGTATTCCTCATTCCTAGGCTCACAGGTTATCGTTCTACCCGTAGATTAATATGACAGCACCGTCTTCCCCACCCTCCATCCCTTCCCCCGTCTATCCTCCTACGGCCTACGCTCCGCCCCCCATGCCCGTCGCCATCGGCCAGTATGATGACGACTTGGATTTGGGACAGCTTCTGCAAGTGCTCCGTCGCCGCTGGGTGGTGATTGGGGGGGTCGCCCTAGCGGTATCGGGAGCAATCTGGAGTTGGACGCTGACCCGGACTCCGGTGTTTCAGGGAGAATTTCGGGTGCTGATTGCCTCGGTAGAAGAAATTGATCCCTCCCAAGAACTATTACGGGAGAACTTGAATGCACCCAAAACGGTGGACTATGACACCCAAATTGAGGTGTTGAAAAGTCCTGCATTATTGGAACCCATTGCCGAGTCTTTGCAGAGTCAGTACCCCAACATCAATTACAACAATTTGGCGACTAACTTAACCGTTAGTCGGTTGCGGGATACAAAGGTGTTGTCGGTAAATTATCGCCACACCGATCCCCAAACGATTCAGGATGTGTTGGAGGAAGTTTCTAGTCAGTACTTGGAATATAGTTTTGAACAACGCCAAGCCAATTTGCAGCAGGGTATTCAGTTTGTGGATGACCAGTTGCCAGAGTTGCGGGAGCGAGTGCAGACGCTCCAGGTCCAGTTGGAACGATTCCGGCAACAGTACAGTATTCTGGACCCGGAAACGCGGGGTAATGAAATTTCCGGGTTGTTGGCCACGGTAGAAGCTCAGCGGCAGCAACTTCAGGCAGAGTTGGCCCAGGCCCAATCACTTTTTCAAACCCTTCAGACCCAGTTGGATACTACGCCGGAGGATGCGATCGCGGATGCCGCCTTGAGTGAATCGGCCCGTTACCAAGCATTGCTGACCCAAATTCAAGAGGTCGAAGCCGAAATTGCGGTGGAGGCTGCCCGCTATCAACCGGGCAGCCCCCAACTGCTGGCATTGGAGGAGCGACGGGATAATTTACGGCCCCTGTTAGAGGCAGAATCGGCCCGGATTTTGGGCGATCGCTTTATCGCCTCTGGAGATTCCTCCTCGGCCTATTTGACCCCCACCGCCCTAGACCTGAACCGAGAATTGATCAAAGCCGCCAATAATGTGCAAATGCTCCAGGCCCGCAACCGCACCCTGGCCCGGATTGAAGGTGATATTAAAAACGAGTTTGACCTTGTTCCGGCCCTCGCTCGCCAATATACGGATTTGCAACGGGATTTGGCGATCGCCACCGAAAGCCTCAACCGCTTTCTCACGACCCGCGAAACCTTACAAATTGACGCAGCACAAAACTCCATCCCCTGGCAACTGCTGGCCCCCCCCCATTTGCCGACCACCCCAATTTCCCCCAATATTCCCCGAAATTTGACCTTGGGGATTGTGGCCGGGATGTTGATGGGTGCTGCCGCCGCCCTGCTGACGGAAAAACTGGATCAGGTCTACCACTCGCCGGATGATCTCAAACAGGCCATCTCCTTACCCCTCTTGGGGGTTGTGCCCCATTTCCCCAAAGTTGAACAGCAAACCGAGAGCCTCAAAATGCTAGCCCGGTTTAATGGCAATGGGAGATCCGACCATAGGGTTGAGATGGGTGTTGGCGATGTTAGTGATACCAATGGCTACCGGGATAGAACCCTAGACCCCCTATCTCGGCACAATGGTGAAAATAGTGTGCAGTCCTCGGTTTTCCTAGAAGCTTTTCGCTCCGTTTACACTAATCTCAAATTCTTAGCAACGGAACGGCCCATTCGCTCCCTAGTCGTGAGTTCCGCCGTGCCCGGTGAGGGCAAATCCACAACAGCCCTGTATCTCGCCAGAGCCGCCGCTGTGATGGGGCTTCGGGTATTGTTAGTGGATGCTGATTTACGGGCACCTCAACACCATGAGCATTTGGGATTACCGAATATTCGAGGGTTGAGCAACATCATTGCGGAGGGTCTGAATGTCCACCATGCGATTCAGCCATCGACCTTGGAGGGGAATCTGTCGGTGTTGACCGCCGGACCCAAACCCCCTGATCCGGTTAAGCTGCTCTCATCCCAGCGCATGCAGTCCGTTGCGGCGACCTTAGCTGAAAGTTACGACCTTGTGATTTACGACATGCCGCCCTTGTTAGGATTTGCTGATGGCAGTATCTTAGCGACCCATACGGACGGGATGCTCTTAGTGGTGGGACTAGGCCGCACTGAACGGTCTGCCCTCGAACGTGCCCTGGATGAACTCAAGATTTCCCCCGTTTCCCTGTTGGGGGTGGTGGCGAATGGGGTCAAACCGTATACTACGCCGGGACACAATCATTATCATTATTATCAGTATTATGGCGATCGCGCCCCCCGTCGTCGGAACCCCGCTACTGCCTTGGTTAATCTAAGAAAAAAGGCCAAGGCTCCTTCGGCTCCAACCGCGCCCGTCCCCTCTGTGCCTGTGGACGATGGGACTAGGGCCTCATTTTACGCTCCGTCCCCATCGTCTCATCCATCCACCGCCCATCCCTCGTCCCCTCCCCCATCAGTCCATCCATCCCCATCGGTTCCCCCAATTGAGCATGAGCCAACGGAGTATGGCCCAACGGGGTATGGTTCAACCTCAAACTTTGATGATGATGGGGCAGGGTATAGCCCGGATCTCGACTCCTCTCGCTATACCCCCGCTCACCGAGACGATGAGTTTGAGGATGAGGCAGGTCCAGCGATCGCCACCGTGCAGTCTTCATTTCCGTCCCTTCCCGTGCTTTCGCCTCGGCAGTGGAGTATGGTGGGGGCGATCGCCCTAACCCTAACCTCCGCCCTGGGCTGGACCCTGTTTAATCGTTCCCAAGCCCCTGATTCCGGTTCATCCTCAGAGTTTGTTGAAGCTGTGCGGTTAGCAGAATCAGCCGTAGCCTTAAAAGAAAGCGCCACCTCAGCCCAAGACTGGGCCAAAATCCGTGATCTTTGGTACGATGCGGCGGCACTCATGGACGATGTTCCTGAAACCGATGAACGTTACACCCAAGCCAGTGAACGCAGTAATCGCTATCGAAGAAATGGGGACTACGCCCGTCAACAAGTTCTGCAACTCCAACTGAACCAGTCACCTCAGCCCAGTGAATAAGTAGGATCTAGGGGAGTATCCTTGGGCAGCCACCGTTTATCACGCTAAAATGCAACAATAGTTAATATTCTTACCAAATAGGTGGCCGTTTAAAGATATGGTCTTAAGCATATCTTTCGGTCACTATGTGACCCAAGCAGTGGGACACCCCAACCCTGTAACAGTGGTGTATGAGGTGCCATAGACCGCTAGGCTGCTCATAATAAAAAACAGGTAAGATGCTAAAGCATTTCGAGAAACATTGTTAAAATAATTAACAAGGATTAAGGAAGGGGAAAGCTGTGGTTACTATGGGTCGAGTTGGCGTTTTGTTATTGAATTTAGGGGGGCCAGACACGATTGAGGATGTGCGTCCCTTCCTCTTCAACTTATTTGCGGACCCCGAAATTATTCGTTTGCCCGTACCTTTGCTGCAAAAGCCTCTGGCTTGGCTAATTTCTACATCAAGGGCAAAAAAGTCTCAGGAAAATTATAAACAAATTGGCGGCGGCTCACCCTTGCGCCGAATCACTGAGGAGCAAGGGCAAGCGCTTCATGATGTCCTCTCTCGCCATGGTCAGGAGTCCAAGATATATATTGGGATGCGCTACTGGCATCCCTTCACGGAAGAAGCGATCGCCGAAATTAAACAAGATAATATTGATCAACTGGTTATCCTTCCCCTCTATCCCCAGTTCTCGATTAGTACCAGTGGTTCCAGTTTTCGCCTGCTTCAAGAAATTTGGCAGGCAGACCAATCCTTGCGTCGTATTCGCCATACGGTGATTCCATCTTGGTTCCAGCGACAGGGCTATCTCAACGCCATGGCTGACTTAATTCGTCAGGAACTGGATAAGCTGGAGCATCCCGATGCCGCGCATATTTTCTTTAGTGCCCATGGGGTGCCCGTTAGCTACGTTGAAGAAGCGGGTGATCCCTATCAACGGGAAATCGAGGAATGTGTTGCGTTGATTATGCAAACCCTCAATTGCCCTAATGATCATACCCTGGCCTACCAGAGTCGGGTGGGTCCGGTGGAATGGCTGAAACCGTATACGGAAGATGCGATCGCTGAATTAGCAGCCAATGGAGTTAACTGTCTGGTGGTGGTGCCCATTAGTTTCGTATCCGAGCATATTGAAACCCTACAGGAAATTGATATGGAATATCGAGAAATTGCTGAGGAAGAGGGCATTGAGGAGTTTTACCGGGTTCCAGCTCTTAACACCCATCCAGTTTTTATCCAAGACCTTGCGGACATGGTTATGGAATCTTTAGAACAGCCAGGTACCCAGCTTGACCAAGTGATGCGTCCACCCATTACCACCAAGTTGTATCCCCAGGAAAAATGGGCTTGGGGGTTGACGACCACTGCCGAAGTCTGGAACGGACGGTTGGCTATGTTGGGATTTATTGCTTTACTGGTGGAATTGCTCAGTGGTCGGGGACCGCTTCACCTAGTGGGTCTGCTGTAGTCGTCCCACCAGGATTGGGTGAGCACGTTATCATTAGAGGCATATGAATAGGGCGATCGCTTCAAGGGTGATGGGGGCGATCGCCCTATTCTTTTTGCGACTCCCCCCAGTTGATCTGTATTTTCCTCTAAGGAAAGATGAGGTTCAGAACGAGTACTGTATACTTTTTATAAGCCGAGGGATGACTCCTTGGGCTTACTTGTGCGTGTTCTGGAAGATTTCTGGGATAGAACAATTTCCTCAGGGAAACCCTGTTGCAGACAATTCCGTCAATCGTATAGGTAAAGCTCAACACACTTCTACTCGGATATCAGGTCAGGTGCATCTAGGTTGCGAAAATGGAATATCCTACTACCCAAGTATTTCGATGTCGGCAAACGGTCGGTCGGAAAATTTTTCTGTTGGGGTTGATTCTACTGTGTAACTCACTGGCGTTGCAAAACTCTTTTGTTATATCGGTGAGTGGTTTTCTGGCAAAGATTGGTCCTAAAGAGTTTTTGGTTGTTTCGCTTGCCAGCTATTCCTTCATGCTCATCGTAATGAGCTTACAAAGTCTGGTGATTGATCGGTTTAGTCGCATGGCTTTGATCAAAGGGACAGCGTATTCGTTTGCCTTTGCCTTTGTGATCATACGCCTAATATTTTTGACTCAATTACCAAATTGGTTCAAATATTCTCTGTTCTGTTTAACGACAGAGATTCAATGGCTAATATTTCCCCTAGTATTTTGGATTTTTGCCAATAGTATCTTCACCCCCTCTGATTCGGAGCGTATTTTTCCTAGAATTGGAGCATGGGGAATTGCAGGGAATCTTCTGGGAATTGGAGTTTCGACCTTTTCTCCAGCCATTCTTAAAGGACTACACCTATCCTCCGATGAATTGATTACGGTTAATGTCATTGTCTATGCTGTCATTCTCCTTTGTTTGGAGTCAAAGTCTCTGAAGCTGAGGCAACTGTCCTCTTCAAAAAATGGGGAGAAGCGGGAAAAGTTTAGGCAGAAAGTGCATGACAAAAGAGACACATCTATCGTTGAAATCTTAAAGGAAACAGTTTCTAGCGGCTGGATACTCGTGCAAACGGTACCTGCCCTACGATATTTGATGTACTCAATTCTAATGTTGTCATTCTGTGATGCAATCATTGAATTTCATTTTCTGTCCACTTCAGTTGCAACCTATCCTGGAGTTGAAAAATATCAATTTGTTTATGGATTATATCGTCTAACCCTGACAATTTTAGGTTTTGCTATTCAAGCCTTTGTATCGACCAAAGTGATTCAAAGACTCGGATTAAAGAATACATTCCTGATTACTCCGTTAGCTGTTTTAGTGAGTTTAATTGGAATGATCGTAATTCCGGGCATCGGAAGTGGGTTGGGTGGTATTTTAGTGTTTCGACTGTGCTGGGATACGATTGGTGAATCCAGTCGAAAGTCGTTCCATGGCTTTGTACCTGATCATCATCGAGGTCGAGTGAGTCTTTTTCTAGATGGTAATCTTTTCTGTCTGGGTAATATTGTCGGTTTTGTCATTACAGGCTTGGTCATTTTGCTAGATAGCTCCATCCTTGCATCAGGCTTTTACATTTACCTTGGCTTAGCAACGATCGCCTCTGTTATAGCGCTCTGGGCAATCATGCGAATGCGTGCTGCCTACGACTACACTATTCTGAATTGGCAACTACAGTCGTTGGGATAGCCAATAGAAAGGTGCTCGTATCCCATTTTCCAGTTCATTTTTATTCAGATTATTGCTGGAAATTCGCTAGTAAGATGATCATTATTTTTTGGATGTTATCCATTTTTATTAATGGTATCCAAGTCATTAGGCGATCGCCCAAAACAATATTTTTATGATTCTCTATTCTTTGTGGAAACCATGTCAAAAATTTTGAGAAGTACAACGGACTTAGTGACTAATGGCCTAGTCTCTGAAGATGTCGATGTGATTGCCCAAACTGAAGAACAGTTCTCAATTGCCATCACTCCAGCCATGCAACAGCAAATGCAAAGCTATAGTACGAGTCACGATCCAGTTGCACGGCAGTTTATCCCCATGCCGGAAGAATTAGTATTTTTAGATGAAGAGTTAGCCGATCCAATTGGCGATGATCCTTATACTAAAGTGAAAGGGATTACCCATCGATATCCCGATCGCTTACTGCTAAAGCCCTTGCATACTTGTTCTGTTTATTGCCGTTTCTGTTTTCGACGAGAAAAAGTGGGTCAAGGCTCTGAGGGTTTATCTAATGCAGAATTAGATACAGCCTTGGACTATATTCAAACCCATTCAGAGGTGTGGGAAGTCATCTTAACGGGGGGTGATCCCTTGATCATGCCACACAATCGACTCCGGGATATCGTACAACGTCTTGATCAAATTGAGCACGTGAAAGTCATTCGGATTCATACTCGAATTCCATCGGTTGAACCAGAGCGAGTGACGGAGAAAATGGTTCGTGCCCTAAACGTTAAAACCGCAGTCTATGTAGTTTTACATTGCAATTCTGCCCAAGAAATTGGTGAACCCCAACGCAATGCGATCGCCCGATTGGTAGATGCGGGTATACCAATGTTAAGTCAATCCGTTTTACTGAAGGGAGTTAACGACACCCCTGAAGCCTTAGAAGCACTGGTTAGAACATTGATTGAGAACCGTGTCAAAATTTACTACTTACACCATGGTGATCTAGCCCAGGGAACTAGCCATTTTCGGACAACAATCGCCGAGGGACAATCGTTAATGAAGACACTGAGAGGGAATGTTTCAGGTATTTGTCAACCCCTTTATGTTTTAGATATTCCAGGCGGGTATGGCAAAGTTCCGCTAATGCCGAATTATTACAATCAAGAAAAAAGTGAAGTTGAGGATTACCAAGGACAAGTCCACCCATATCCTCCGAAATGTGAGCCGAAAAACCTTTAATTGCCAGATATCTAAGCTAATATCAAATCCTGGTAAATAGATAGATCTCGACCACGGAATCAATCCATAAGGTGCTGCGTGATATACGCTGCCTTATGGATTTTTTAGAGTTCTGTTAAGATAGAGATAGTATACGAGAGAAAAGTATTCTGATACTTCTATAATGGTGTGCGATTGGGTTTATGAAAGTAGTAGTCCAACGGGTAAAAATGGCTAATGTTTCGGTGGATGAGCAAGTCATTAACCAAATCGATTTTGGTTTATTACTATTAGTTGGACTATCAAAAGAGGATGGGTTAGATCAACTAACTTGGATGGCCCACAAGGTTGTCAACCTGCGTATTTTTGAGCGAGATGGTTTGATGCAAGATTCGGTTTTAGATATGGGGGGAGAAATCTTAGCGGTTTCACAGTTCACCCTGGTAGCAGATTGTCGTAAGGGTAAACGACCCTCATTCACTAATGCCATGCATCCCGATCAAGCTCGCCCGATGTTTGACCGTTTTGTCGGACTTTTAGAAAAAGAACTGGGACAATCGGTGGCAATAGGACAATTTGGAGCCAACATGCAGGTGGCATTAGTCAATGATGGACCTGTTACGATTGTTTTGGACCGTTAATTGTGGTGCGTTAAGTTTGGACCGTTAGTTAAACATTAGTTATTCGTTAATGGGGTTCAGTGTGGGTTAACAAGAGTGGCGATAGCGGACAAATTCAGAGCCGTAGGTTGCGGATAAAATATCGTCAGCCAGCGCTACTTCTGGGGTGCCTTGACAGTGAATTCGTTGATTGAGACAGATGACGCGATCGCAATTTCGCCGCACCATATCCAAGTTGTGGGAAATTTGCAAAATTGACCAGCCTTGCTCCCGTTTCAGTTGTTCCAGTAGCTGATAAAATTCTCCTTCACTCCGAGCATCGAGTCCGGCGGGGGCTTCATCTAGAATCAGCAACCGCCGGGGACGAACTAAACAATAGGCTAACAGGACGCGCTTTGTTTCCCCCCCCGATAGATTGCAGATGAGTTGGTGGCGGAGGTGCCATGCATCCACTTGGCTGAGGGCTTGACGGACGGCATGGAGGCGATCGCGCCATCCACTCCAGGGTAACTGCACTCCGGGCCGATCCCAACCTAACCCCACCACTTCCTGCACGGTGATAGGCATCCGTCGATCGACTAAAAAACTTTGGGGCAAGTAGGCGATATGCTGGCGCACTGATGCCGTCAACTTGCCGTTAGAACTGAGGGGATGCCCCATGACAAATACTGCCCCGGCCTGTCGAGGCACAATTCCCAGCAACGCTTGAATGAGGGTACTTTTGCCAGCCCCATTGGGACCAATCAGAGCCATATCGGTGCCTGCGGTGAGGGAAAAAGAAACATCTTGGACAGCAGCTCGGCTATCCCGGTATACGGTTAATCCGTTCACCATCAGCACAGGGGCTTGTAGGCTCAAGTCTTGATGACAACTGTGATTGGAACAGGAATTAGATGGACTCATTAAACTAAGTGCTGGAGAAAACAATAGGGAAAGCGAGAAGGGTATTTTATGGCTAGATTATCAGACGGACAAGCTATCGGGTAGTTCTCAGGATTGAGTTGGGCGCAGGGTATTGGAGTGGTTAGGGTGGGGGGGACGAACTATTAAAAGCAGCTTCTAGGCGTTCTAGATTTTGCCCCATGACGGTTAGGTAATAATCAGGGGAAAGGGAGGTTGAGTCACTGGTGGCAACGGGATCAAATAAGCTGACGCTAATATTTAAATCGCTGGCGATGGAGTCAAAGGCTTTGGACCCGACTTGAGGTTCAGTTAATAAAACCTTAATGTTTTCTGCCTGGGTGGTGTCCACAATCCGGCGGATGTCATCGGGTGAGGGCCGTTCGAGGGGGACATCTACTAGAAATACAGGGTTGAGTTGGTAACGATCGCCAAAATATCCGGCAAAGTCATGGAAGGTGATAAAGGTTTGATCCGCATAGGGAGCCAGCCGTTCAGCAATGGTTTGATCTAAGGCTTGCAATTGTTCGATATACGCCGCCGCATTGGCCCGGTAATCCGCTTCCCCTGCGCTATCCAACCCAATCAGACCGTCTCGAATAGTCTCCACTTGGGCGATCGCCCGTTGTGGATCTAGCCAAATATGGGGATCAAATTCACCATGATCATGGTCATGCGATTCAACCTGAGGGTCTGCCGCTGATTGATCGGTTGGGTCTCCATGATCATGGTCATGGTCGTATTCCGTACCATGTTCGTGATCCTGATCCTCCTGCATCGAGAGGGGAGTAATCCCCGTACTCGTGTCAATGACCAATAAGTCATTGTTAGCGGCATTCCCAATCAAATCATCTAAAAATGTCTCTAGCTCTAGTCCATTTTTGACGACTACATCGGCGGTGGCGATCGCTTGCACATCCGTGGGCTTGGCCTGATAGTCATGGGGACCAACGTTGGCGGGCAACAGTTGCACCACCTCAGCCCGATCCCCCGCCACGGCACGGGTAAATAGGGTGATGGGTAAAAATGTCGTCACAATTTGCAAGTCTTCCTCTTCTTCAGAGGCAGCAGGAATGGGAGCCACTGGGTCAGAAAGGGTGGAGGTCGTGGAACAACTACTCAAGCTGAGGGCGATCGCGGAGGCGATCGCCAACGTAAGGGGGCGTTCAAATCCCTGCACTGATTGAATCATAGATCACAAACCTTGCCCTAGAAATGAAAACGATTATCATTCCATATAATCCTACACCATAAATCAGCTTAGGGATCTGCCGATCAGAAAGATTCCAAGGGCGTGGTCCGTATATATTGAGGGTTTTCTCAGAATACATATCTAGGTGCGTTGTCACGCACCCTACACTTGCTTGGTCTTGATGCGTGATTTTTATCTTAGGTTGAGAAAATACTGCATTCCCATTCCCACAACCATCAATGCCACCAATCCTGGCACACTAGCTAAGGGCTGGCTATTGATGCCAATTCCCCAAGTTGGAGCGGTTTCACGGTACTGAATCAGTTGAAGCGAATCCACTGTGGCGATCGCCCAAACCCATCCAGAATGTAATCCCCAAGCCAAACCAATTGACTGGTGATCAAGCCACCATGCCACGGTTAAAATCCCGCCCATTAACCATAGTCCTGGCAGTTGAGGGATACCCTCTTTCCCATCCCAAATAAGATGCAGTAGGGCGAAAATTAAACTGGCGATCGCGCCTGCTTGCCACACACTTAAAAAGGGGATTAGACGAGTGGTGAGAAAACCTCGAAATACCAATTCCTCAGTGAAACCCACTATGCCACTCAGGAACAGTGTGGCTAAAAGCAGCCCCACAGTTTTTCCGATTGTTTCAGTCACACGTTTGAGCCAATGGGACTGATCTTGATGGCTATTCGGGGCTTGATCGACACCACTTTGAGAATCCTTTCCCCACTGCCCAGTGGCCCAACCCATACCAATATAAAAACTAAATAATGCTAGAAAACTACCTAAGCCTAGGAAAAATCCTAGCCAAAAAGATGCGGCCAAAACAGAAACTGACCGCAGACCGATTTCATGCCACGACAAACCATACCAGCCCAGAATAAAATACAACGCTAGGGGGGCGATCGCGTACAACGACAGCACTAGGGGAATTTTCTGAGCTGGATTAATTGGCTGGAATGGCTTCCATTTAACCACTCGACATAAAAAAGCAGCAAGGGGAAACCACAAAGCCAGCCAAATTCCCCAAAAAGCAAGAACCTGACCAATCTTAAGTCCTGTACCCCCCAATATTGTAGCCATTAGAGAGGGGTAGGAATAGGTTGAACAAGGATAGGGCTATGCGGCAAACTCATCGGCAGTCGAATCAGACTTATCCAATTTAACAAGCTGAATATGCTTGTATCCCAATTTAATTTCAAACTCATCTCCTGGTTTTAGACCCATCTGTTCTGTATAGGTGGAACCAATGACAATCTGCCCATTTTTATGGACGCTAACCCGATAAGTCGGTTCACGACCTCGGCCATCTTTCGTTGCATCGGAACCGACAGGAGTACCTCGCGCAACTAAGATGGCTTCTACAAATTCTGACAAATTAACACGGGTTTGCCCATCTTTCCCAAGAGTATAGTATCCACACATCCTTGCTTTTTCTCGACGAGACAAGTGTGACAGTTCTTTTACTCTTTGAATCAAGGATTTGCCGACGAGTGGAGTGGTTGCAGCTTCAGTCATTTTACTCAAAAATCCCTTAACTATTGTAATGCGCTGACATAGCAATTAAGTTAATTAAACTCTCTACTAATATAGGGCATATAAGGAAATTGTACCAAGATTTTATGGTTTGTATACAATATCTTCTGTGTTTGTCGGCAATTAAAAAAAATAAAAAACCGCATCCTGATTTGGGGTTGATTTAAGACAAAACCTTTATCCAATCAGGTTTTTAAGTCTTTTCTCCTCTAAACTGCGGGTTACAAGAGTAGGGTTTTCAGAATTTTCCTGAAGTCTAAACTGAGTGATTGGGCGGGTATTAATCGGGAGGGTGGTGCTAATTACTAGTTCTTGCCTGGAGATTCTTGCCTAGCAATCTGTTTTGTATAACACCATTCCTTATTTTGAGAAGATTGAGGGTTGCGGCGATGCCGGATTGGCTTAGACGAGCCAAGTTTGTAAGGAAGGTGGGGTAAGGGTTGTCATCCGGAAGAGCTACCACCCTGATTGAAGTAGGTATTTAGAAGGAATCATTTGGCTATGAATACATCGAACCAAGAACGACCCATGCAAAAGACGCTCCAATCGCTGATGAAACAATTGCCCCATCCTGAGGCAGACGAATTGGCCACATTGCTAGCAATGTGGCCACAACAAGATGATGAATTAAAAAAATTGCTAGAGGAGAGCCTGGGAGAGTTACTGCATCAGTTTGCCCTACATTGAGCGACCTATATTAATGTGTTGAATTAGGGCGATCGCCGACCGACTATCTCCTTCAGTCAGTGATTTTTGCAGAGAAAGCGATCGCCCCGCCTAGGTCTTTGCATGAGCACCCCGTTGAACAAATGTCTTGTTAACCAACGTCTTGTTAACCAACGTCCTCTAGTTAAACGAACCACGATAAATCCGTTCAGCCTGTTGGGCAGGCAGCCATTTAGCCCCAGGAAAATGGACGGGAGGCGCTTTCCCTGATTCCTGGGCCAATGAAATATCATCAATGTCAGTGCTTGACCAATCTTCTTTGAGCGGGAAATAGTCATGCCGAATCGGATCGTAGACAAAAACTTCTCCGGTATCAATGTGGTAAACCCAGCCATGGAGCTGCAACTTACCCTGATAAATTTTGGAATGGATTACGGGATAGGTGCGAAGATTTTCCAGTTGGGTCAGCACATTTTCTGCCACCGTCGTGTCCATGAGTTCCTCACCTTCTAAATCGGTATAATTTTCTTTAATTAACCGTCGGGTGGCTTCCGCATGTTGTAACCATTCGTAAACTAACGGCATTTCTTGCTCCAGCTTTTCCAATTTGAGCAATCCCTTCATCGCCCCACAATTGGAATGGCCGCAGACAATAATATGTTCTATCCCAAGGGCATGGATGGCGTATTCAACCGCCGCTCCTTCACCCCCATTTGCAGCACCAAAGGGGGGAATAATGTTGCCTGCGTTCCGAATAACAAATATTTCCCCAATGTCAGATTGGGTCATCAGGTTAGGATCAACCCTAGAGTCAGAACAAGTGATAAACAGCGCTCTCGGATGCTGACCATGAGCCAGTTGTTTGAGCAATTCATGGTGCGTACTCACGTAATCACTTTGGAACCGTCGTAGCCCTTTAATCAGTTTCTTCATTGTCCGACCTGCTAACCAATGATTCCATTCTCCCACTGATTGCCCTAGCTTGACGCAGAAATTTTTCTAGGAATAATGCGTTTTATTCGTTGACTTGCTTATGAATTCTATTCTTGGGTCTAATGTATACTCTGGCATAGAATCGATTCCAACCACCCAATACTTTTCCCATCGGCTCTTAACCGGGTTGTTCGTCAGCTAGTCCGGTAGAATCAATTTAGAACACCGATGACCCAGAACGAAAGTCCTCCATTAACCCACCCTCGCCATCTTTATAGATCAAAATGTCTTCCTCTCTTGTTCAAATTACCGTCAAGTTATTTGCCGCCTATCAAGAGGCATACGGTGTTCCAGAATTAAAGCTGGAATTTCCACCGGGTACTCCAGTCAAGGTGGTGCGGGATTGTTTAATTGATGATTTTCCCCAGTTAGAGCAATGGCGCAAGGTGACTCGCTTTGGCATCAATCTTCAGTTTGTGGACCCGGAGACTGAATTGCAGGATGGGGATGAGGTGGTGTTGATTCCACCCGTGAGCGGCGGCTGATGGGGCGGTGTTGCCTACTCTGATTCTGTGATTTGATTTTGGTAATTTTGCAGTTCATCCATAACAGCGATCGCCAATTCCTGTTCTGAATTAATCGCCAGCGCTTGTTGCAAGGCCGCAGCAGCCTGTTCAAATTCCTCTAGTTGAATGAATACGACTCCCAACCCGGTCCAGGCATCGGCACTGGTGGGCACCAACGTTACCGCTTGTTGGTAGCTCTCCAGCGCTTCCGAGTAACGGTCGAGGGTCATCAAGGCGGTGGCGCGATTGTACCAACCGGGGAAGGAGGTGGGGTCGAGGTTGATAGCCCGGTTGGCGGAAAGGACGGCGGTTTCATAGTCGGCTAAGTGCCAGAGGACCAGGCTACGGTTGGCCCAGACGGAAGCAGCATCGGGGTCGAGTTGGAGCGATCGCTCATAGGCTGCCAGGGCGAGATCGTACTGGCCTTGGGCACGGCGAATGGTGCCCTGGGTGGCCCAAGGACGGGCATAGGTGGCATCCAGGGCAATGGCACGGCTGGTGGCGGCCAGGGCTTCATCGTAGCGTTGTAGATACCACAACACTACCCCGCGATTATTCCAGGCTTCCGCATAGGTGGGTAAAATTCCTACCGAACGATTAGCGGCGGCGAGGGCATTTTCAAATTGGCCTAGACCCGCTAGGGCGACTCCCTTCTGGCTCCAGGCTTGGGCTATGCCAATATCCCACCACTGACCATCGCCCGCGATCGCCCCTTCACAGGCTTCCAGGGCCGCTTCATACTGTGCCAATTGGTTCAGCAAGCCACATTGGCCCACCAAGGCACGGGCATGATCCGGTTTGAGGGCGATCGCTTGGGTGTAGGAGGTTAGGGCTTCTTCTGGGCGGTCGAGGGTTTCCAACACCTTGGCTTGCTCGGTCCAACTGATGACATTATTGGGGTCGAGGCTGATGGCTTGGTCGTAGGCCGCGATCGCCAACTGGTACCGGGCCAGCAACCGCTGGGCCGTGCCCTGGAGTTGCCATGCCAAAGCCGGATTTTCGTCACCCCAATGGCCATTTCCCGCTAGGGCTTTCTGACAGGATTCGATGGCAGCGGCATAGTCGGTCAAATTCACCAAGACTTGACAACGGTACACCCAGGTGAGGGAGTCTTCTGGTTCTAGCAACAAGGTGCGATCGTAGGCGGTGAGGGCTTGGTCATAATCGCCTTGCTGATTCAACAAGCGGCCCCGGTAGCGCCATGCTACGGCGGGGGAGCGATCGCCCCAACTACCATTCAGTCGCAACGCCTCATTACAGCGGTCCAAAGCAGTTTCCGTCTGCTCCAAGGCAAACAGGGCCACACACTGATTGGCCAACGCCAGAGAATTTTCCGGGTCAAAGTTGAGGGCTTGGGTGGCGGAGGCGATCGCATCAGCATAGGTTTCCTGGCGCAACAAAATTTCGCTGTGCTGTGCCCACAGATCTGCATCCTTCGGTTCCAGTGCTAATCCCTGTTCACAGGCGGTCAAGGCATCGTCTAAAATTCCCGCATTGGTCTGTAAACGGCACAGATTGCGCCAATATTCCACATCGTCTAGTTCTTCATAGGTGAGTTGGGCGATCAGGGCAGGGTGGGGAGCAGCGATCGCCGCTAGCCTCACCCCACCCCACCCGCTCATGGGCAGCAACAACCCAGCCAGTCCCACAATTCGGACCCATGTCGGAACAAAGGAATGACCCCCGATCTGTGATAGAGGGGGGCGCGATCGCCGTGAAAATCGGTTTAAACGTTGAGACAGCCCTATCGGTTTCATCATCCTTTCGGTCCAATCGGCTGGACAGTCTCAAGTATAGTGGAGAGGCTGGGTCAGGGTTGAGACCGTCTGCTATTTCTTGCTATTTCTAAAGTTTTACAACAAGGATGGTACCTTCTGACGTTGCGGTTGCCGCCACATAAGGGATGGCAGACACCAAGGTAAGTGATATCCGTGTAGAATCAGGTCATCAGTACTGTTTTCGAGGGAATGCGATCGCCATGGTCTTTATCAATCCCAAAACCGACTTTGCCTTCAAAAA
>JAYKIC010000292.1:0-8304 GCA_035284985.1 Leptolyngbyaceae cyanobacterium | reverse complement strand
CCGAGCCTAAACTCAGCATATCCACCGGGGCGATAGGGATGGGGGGATTGTCCGGTAATGCAACTGTAAAATTGCACCATGGGTTCCCACTGGTCAACGGCGATCGCCACAAATGCGGTCTTACACTTTAGCATATCGAATTCTTACCCTTAGATAGGGTGACGCAATCACGCAATAAGAAGATCGTTCCTTTTGTTGAGGGTGGACAGGGGAGCGCCTAACGGGTTAAACCCCGTCTAAACCGATCAAGCCCCAGCGATGAAGTCGATTGGGGCACTTGGCTAAGGCGTTGTTTAAGTTGGAGCAGATGGTGACCACGCAAGGCGTGCAATGTCTCTACTCGACCCAAACGATAATGGTTCTCCTCCAGACGGGCGTACTTATCAATATACTGTTGTTGTAATGCGGTTAAGCGCCGTTGAAGCCATTGAGGATCTTGGCAAAGGGCATCCTTGGACTGAATCTCAAAAATCTCCCTAAATAGGGCGGAAATATCGGATGAGCGGCCACCATGGGCATAGGATACCAAGGTCCGAGCAAAATATTCAAAGGTAATGGAGGGAACTTGTAACGCCTCTAAAAACCATTTGTAGTCGGAGGCGATCCCATAGTCGGGAGAAAATTCACCAGCTTGCTCAAAAACCGTGCGTTTGAAAAGACAGGCTGGCTGGAGTAAACATCCTGCTTGAAAACAAACAATCGCTTCTAGCATTTGATCCGAGGTGACACAGCCGTGAATGGAGGCATTGCCATCGGGAAATCGGGCTTCATGATCGCCGTACACCACATCCGCTTCGGGGTGTTCTAAGATAAACGCCACTAAATCTTGAATCACGTAGGCATCAAATAGGTAATCATCGGCATTGGCAAAATAGAGCCAATCCCCTGAAGCCAGATGAATGCCTTTATTCATGGCCTGGTAAATCCCATCATCCGGTTCACTCACGAGCTTGGTAATGGCGGCGGTGTGGCGATCGCATATTGCCAACGTACCATCATCAGAGGCCCCATCCACCACGATATACTCCAGATTCGGATAGGTCTGCTGGGTGACGGCGGTAATGGTCCGTTCAATGGTCCGTGCCGCATTACGACAAACAGTAATCACTGAAACCTTAAGATCAGAGTGGGCCGGAGGGTCACAATGGGCGTGTTGCACCGCAGTTTGAACCCCAACCTCAGGCGTAGGCGTAGGGACCACAATTGCAATATTTTCTGTTGGGGCATCGTTATTATCAGAGGGTGGATTTTCCTGGAGGAGCGATCGCAACCGTTGACTAAAATCAATCAAGTCATTATTCTCTTCCACCACCGGAAGGGAGCGATGGCGACAAAACACCACAAAAACGGGGTTAGTAAAAACAGGATGTAATGCGTCCACCACATCCATCAGAAATGATACCGCCAAGTTTTTCAGTCGCCCCTTATGGACCACGACCCACTCGAAGCCCGACGCGGGAACACAGTAGCTCGCCCTATAGGCAAAACAATTGACAAAGCGATACTCAAACTCCCTGGGAGCTAGAATATCGTCGTTGGCCGTAACGTGAACGCTGAGAAACTCTGCAACATCCACCCAATACTGATCATGGAACGGAAAAGACATGGGCATCGCCTAATTTAACTACCATGAGGGTCTTAACTTAACCTTGATTTAAACAACCCTACAGCATTTCCCCCCTTCACTCCACCATCCTCCCCATCCGGAATATGTTAGGGGTGGGCGCGTCTGTCCCACTCCCCATAGAGACTAGCTGTTCGGGTTTTGTGACGATGCCTAGCTTGCCTTCAAGAAATTGGCGAGGGCTTCCACCTTTTCCCATGCTGCACCACTGTTGAGAATATCCCGTGCCTTGGCCACCCCTTGGGTATAGGTTGCCACTACATCGGTTTCTAGGGGAATGACTTGACCCACCACTAAGGCAAGGGCCGCATTAACCGCTACCACATCTTGTTGGGCAGGGGTCCCTTTGCCTTGCAATACCGCTGTGAGAATGGCCACATTATCCGCCACTTCCCCGCCTTTGAGGGCCGTGGTGGGTGCGCTAGTTAGCCCCAGAGCCTCCGGGTCGAGCACAAAGGGTTGAACGTGGCCCTGGTTGAGAATGGCCAAGTCGGTGAGGTCTGCTAAGCCCACTTCATCCAACTTTTCCCGACCATGGAGAACAATGGCCTGCGATCGCCCCATTTGCTGGAGCGCCGCCGCCACCGTTGTGACTAGGGTGGAATCAAATACCCCCAACACTTGGCCTGTAATGGGCAAGGGATTGACCAATGGCCCCAACAGGTTAAACACCGTGCGGACTTTCAACGTTTTACGCAGGGGCACCACCGATTTCATCGCAGGATGCCAACCAGGGGCAAATAGAAAGGTAATCCCCACCGCATCCACCGCAGCTCGTACCTGCTCAATCGGTGCTTGCAGATTAATTCCCAACGCTTCTAGGACATCCGCTGAGCCAACCTTACTGGATGCGGCCCGGTTGCCATGCTTAGCCACCGAAATTCCGGCAGCAGCGGCAACAAAGGCTACCGCCGTAGAAATATTGAAAGTGGAGGCACCATCCCCCCCCGTCCCACAGGTATCGATTAGGGGAGCAGTCGGTGTTGCCATCTCCAGCGCCCCACCCCGCGATTGGCCCTGCAACACCGTAGCCATCCCCGCCAGTTCCGTCGCAGATACCCCTTTCGCTTGAATAGCCGCCAATATGGCCCCAGACATAACCGGAGGAATCACTTCGCTCAACCAGCCTGACATCAGGGTTGAGGCTTGTTCCGTGGAAAGGGACTGGCGATCGAGAATTTGCTGCAACAGGGCAGACCAATTGTATTCTGATAAATCCATAGTTGATCCAGATGACCTACTGTTTTCCCCCATCATACGGAGCGATCGCGCCCTTTTAGCCATCTTTACTAGATTTTGACGGATTAGCCCTATCCGCAATGAAGATGAAGGATCTACGGCACAGGCACTTCACCCCCATTTTCAGCCGAATCTATTAGCTTTTGAGTTCTCCACCCTAGGCCAGCCCCCCCGAACCCAGCTAGAAAATTATTACAAACTGCGACTGTTTTACCCGTGATTTGTCCAAAACACCCATTATAAATGGGGGATTCTGCCACTCAGTACAGGACGATCATCAAGTTATCGAAGCGGCAAGGGTGACACGACCTCAAAGTAGGAGGCTGGAGCCGAGCGCCCCCAATCCTGTTACATTGTTCCCATCTCGTGACAACACCTGAATAACACTTTTGACTAGGCTATGACTGGTATATTGGATGGCAAGGCACTCGCGGCCAAAATGCAAGCTGAACTGACTCAAGATGTCCAATCCCTCACCCCAACAGTGGGCCGCCCCCCCGGACTAGCGGTCTTGATGGTAGGGGATAATCCTGCCAGTACGGCCTATGTTCGCGGTAAAGAGCGAGCGTGCCAGCGGGTAGGGATTGCCTCCTTTGGTCGTCACTATCCGGCAGAAACCACCCAGGAAGAACTGATAGAGGTCATTCACTCCCTCAACAATAATGATCAGGTCGATGGCATCTTACTGCAATTACCCTTACCCGAACATTTGGATGGAGTGGCATTACTAAAGCATATTCACCCTGATAAGGATGTCGATGGCTTGCACCCCTACAATATGGGCCAATTGCTCCGGGACGAACCAGCCCTACAAAGTTGTACCCCCAGTGGTGTCATGCGGCTCTTGGCTGAATACAACATTGAACTTAAGGGTAAGCACGCGGTAGTGATTGGGCGTAGCATTTTGGTGGGAAAACCCATGGGAATCATGCTGTTAGCCGCAGACACCACCATGACGATCGCCCATATCCTGAGCGAGAACATCCCCGATCTAACTCGTACAGCGGATATTCTGGTCATTGCGGCTGGGTGCCCAAACTTGATCACGGCGGATATGGTCAAACCCGGTGCGGTGGTGGTGGATATAGGCATTACTCGCGTTGATGATCCGGCATGGGACAAGCCTAAGTTGGTGGGGGATGTGGACTTTGAAGGGGTCAAAGAGGTGGTAAGTTGGATCACCCCAGTACCTGGGGGAGTTGGTCCCATGACGGTAACGATGCTGCTCTACAACACCGTTTTAAGCTATCGCAAACGTTTTGCAGTGTAGAGTTGATAGGGATAAGAACTTTATAGCAGCAGAGGGTTTCCTATTTCCCAAAATCAGGAAACCCTTTGACGGAAGTCATTTGCTAACAATCAACTATTCTCCCCACACCCGCTTCAGCACCATTTCAGGGGTGATGTCACTAAGTTGATCGGTGGGGGACTTAATCCCGACAAATTTCTCATCTTGGGGCAACTGGGTTGCGGGATCGGTCGGGCCAAAAAGGGCCAGGGTATAAACTTGGATCGCGACCGCTAACTGCATCGGCACACCGTTGGGGCAAATCATCAAACTGGCTCCAGCTATCATGGCGGCTAACTTACCAAGGTCACTCGGCTCCACCACCTTCAAACCGGGCGCAACCGATGTCAGTTCTGGCACCAAGGTAGTATCCGCCGGACTTTTTGCCACGACCACAGGTAAATCGGGCTGTCGTTGCTGAAAATCTTGAACAATGGCTTGCCAACTGGCAACTGGATACCCTGACCCCAGCTCCTCCGACTGGGATAGGGGGCAAGCACCACTGTGAATGAGAACGTAGCCTCCTTCATCGAGGTGGAGGCGCGATCGCTCGGCCTCAGCCCATTCCACATCCCCACGGGGCACATTGATCGAAAGGGGTGGGCAAGCAGTCGTCAGGCCCAATCCCTTGAGCAAATCGTGATACATGGCCGCAGCATACTGATCGGGGTTGGGGGAAATCGCATGGGTAAGAAAACCCTGGCCCAAGGAATTGGCATAGCTGACCCGTTGAGGAATACCCGTGAGCCACAGTAACACGTCAATGCCCCACTGCTGCCCTGAGTAGAGAACGATATCGTAATAGCGATCGCGCAATATCCCCAGCAAATTAGCCCAGTCCGCAGGGCTACTCCGCGCTCGGAAATCGAACGGCATCACCGAACTAACCAACTTGCAAACTCGGTATGCCCCCATGGAGCGGGGTTCTACAATCACATCACTATCAGCCTGAGGATACGCTGCGTTCAGCGCAGTCAGGGTGGGGAAAAACAGTACTTGATCACCAATCCCACCAGGGACGAGGGCGACGATTCGCATAGCACCTTAGCAACTAGAGTCCGCACCTATTGTAGGTGAAGATCCCCCTAAACTCACGGAAGAATTGTGAATATTGCCTGATTTTGTGAATTGTTCCCTTTGGGATTTGCCACCTCGAAGAGAAAGGAGGGATACAAGCTTTAATTTTTCCACTGTAGGGGAATCTAAAGTCTAAATGTTACATTTACTCAAATAGATAGTGATCATAGAAAGGGGCGATCGCCCTGTAATCCCCAATACATCAGCCCTTGGTCCAAGCTTAAAACAGAAGCCCTGCACAAAAGCTTACGGATAACTGCTCAACATGGTCCCCAAACCTGCTAGATTTGATCGGGTACAACCAAACGTGATCTCAGAACGATGAAAGTCTTAGTTATTGGTGGTGATGGCTACTGTGGATGGGCGACGGCGCTCTATTTGTCAAATAAGGGCTACGAAGTAGGAATTTTGGACAGCCTAGTCCGGCGGCACTGGGACAATACCCTCAGTGTAGAAACCCTGACTCCGATTGCCCCCATCCAAAAGCGGATTCAACGCTGGAAAGATTTGACCGGGAAAACCATTGACCTCTTCATCGGTGATTTGACCGACTACCAATTTACCCGTAAGGCGATGGAATCGTTTGAGCCAGAAGCAGTGGTCCACTTTGGCGAACAACGGTCTGCCCCCTTTTCCATGGTTGACCGGGACAACGCCGTATTAACCCAAGTAAATAACGTCGTTGGTACCCTCAACCTGCTCTATATCATCAAAGAGAGCTTCCCCGATTGCCACTTGGTTAAGCTAGGCACCATGGGCGAATACGGCACCCCCAACATCGATATTGAAGAAGGCTATATCACCATTGAGCATAATGGTCGTACTGATACCCTGCCCTATCCGAAACAACCCGGTTCCTTCTATCACCTCAGCAAGGTTCATGATTCCCACAATATCCACTTTGCTTGCAAAATCTGGGGATTACGGGCGACTGACCTAAATCAGGGGATTGTATACGGCGTACTAACCGATGAAACGGGCATGGACGAGTTGCTGATTAACCGTTTGGACTATGACGGTGTATTCGGGACCGCTCTCAACCGTTTCTGCATTCAGGCAGCGGTAGGCCACCCCTTAACCGTTTACGGCAAGGGTAGTCAGACTCGCGCCATGTTGGATATCCGCGACACCGTGCGCTGTGTAGAGTTGGCGATTGAAACCCCTGCCAACCAAGGAGAGTTCCGCGTCTTTAACCAATTCACTGAAATGTTTAGCATCAATGATATTGCTGATCAGGTGAAGGAAGCTGGAACAGCCATGGGATTGAAGGTTGAGATCAATAATTTGGAGAACCCACGGGTTGAAACTGAAGATCATTACTTCAATGCAAAGAATACCAACTTGCTTGAACTGGGGCTTCAACCTCACCTCTTGTCTGACTCGTTGCTGGATTCCTTGCTCAACTTTGCGGTGAAATACAAGGATCGGGTGGATCATAACCAAATTCTGCCTAAGGTTAAGTGGCGGAGTACCAACAATCGTTAAGCCGGATTATCCAGAGTTGGAGCTAGGGATAGGGCGATCGCCCCTTGGCTTCAACTCCCTGGAGTCAGAAAAATAGGTTAAGTCATTTAGTTCCCAGACTCTCTTTCAATTATCTATCCATCTCCTATGCGGATTGCCCTTTTTACCGAAACATTTTTGCCTAAAGTTGACGGCATTGTTACCCGCCTCAGCCACACCGTAGACCATCTCCAACGACAGGGAAATCAGGTATTAGTGGTCTCTCCAGATGGGGGATTAAAAGAGTACAAAGGGGCAAAAATCTACGGGGTGCCTGGGTTTCCCATGCCCTTGTATCCTGAGTTGAAATTGGCCATTCCCCGACCTGCGATTGGAGAGGAATTGGAGAATTTTAAGCCGGATTTGGTGCATCTAGTCAATCCGGCGGTTTTGGGGCTGGGGGGTCTGTACTATGCGAAAGCCCTCAATGTTCCCTTAGTCGCTTCTTACCATACCCATTTACCCAAGTATTTGGAACACTACAACATGGGTATGTTGGAAGGGGTCTTGTGGGAACTGCTGAAGGTGGCCCACAACCAAGCACGGCTGAATCTCTGTACCTCAACTGCCATGCAGCAAGAGTTAACGGCCCATGGGATTGAGCGAGTGCAGGTGTGGCAGCGGGGCGTGGATACGGAGTTATTTCAACCGGAGTTGGCTAATCGGGAAATGCGATCGCACCTCAGTCAAGGTCATCCCGATAGTCCCCTATTACTCTACGTTGGTCGCCTATCCGCCGAGAAGGAAATTGACCGAATTAAGCCCGTTTTAGAATCCAGTCCTGGCGCTCGACTAGCCTTAGTCGGTGACGGTCCCCATCGGGCTGAATTGGAACAACACTTTGCAGGCACAGCCACCCATTTTGTCGGCTATCTCACTGGAAAGCCCTTGGGCGAAGCCTTCGCCTCCGCCGATGCCTTTATCTTCCCCTCCCGTACCGAAACCCTAGGCTTAGTATTATTGGAAGCGATGGCGGCAGGTTGTCCCGTAGTAGCGGCCCGGTCTGGTGGCATCACCGATATCGTAGATGACGGGGTGAATGGCTACTTGTTTGACCCCAAAGACGATACTGGAGCCATTAAGGCCACCCAAAAGCTATTGGCCCAAGCAGAGGAGCGCGAACAGCTCCGGCAAAATGCCCGCCACGAAGCCGAGCGCTGGGGTTGGGCCGCCGCGACAAAACAATTGGAAGACTTTTATCGCTCAATCTTGGAGTCAGTTACAGGACTCAAAGCGGCTTAAAAAGGAGCATTGGCTTTACGACTTTGGCATTAAAAGTCAGGATTGCATTTCCTGCATTCATAGTGCCTGGACGATTGGGAGTTATGGCCATAATCATCGTGATTAACTCCAGTCCATAGCGCTATATAGGGTGATGAATGTTTCAGGTTGGGTATGCTAGAGGGATCATCGTTTAGGGTTGCCCCACCTCTTTGAGTCGGCACTTTTTACGTCGGCGAACTAACCTGCGTAGTCCGGATGGCCATGGTTCTAGTTTTCTATATCGTCCTACATTTAGCCGAAGAAGCTCAGCAATTTGTGAGTATTAGAGTCGTCCGAAAATATTTGTGTG
>JAYKIC010000291.1:0-22401 GCA_035284985.1 Leptolyngbyaceae cyanobacterium | reverse complement strand
GTGGAGTACCCGCTGCGCGGGTACTCCACCCCAATTTTTGGACAGATCTAAAGCAAAGGCGATTGTGATGCCGGGGCAAACGGATTTGTATTTTCCCCCTGAAGATAATGAGTATGAAGTAAAGCATATGCCTAATGCTGAATTTGTTGCCATTCCTTCAATTTGGGGCCATTTTGCTGGGGGTGGAATTAATCCAGTGGATACGGAATTTATTGATCAATACGTTAAGCAACTCCTAGCCTCCTAGTAGGGTTTGAGGGGGAAATTATGCTAAGGGCGATCCCCGATTGATGGGCGATCGCCGTTTCAATTTATGCGGTCCGCCACCAGAGACATCGAGGAGTTGTCTGCTGGGATAGCGATCGCCCATTCAGATTTCCGGCTACTTTCTATAAAATTCTTCGGCTATACCGACATTTCGCGCTACAAATTGTATTTCAAACAGATTACAAGATGATAGGGAGAATCAATCAGTTAAATAGTAGATTCGGCAAACAGCGGGGAAAAAGTTGAGAATCCATTGTCGCTCCGCCGTCAAATTGACCACCTGTGGCACTCCATCAATGACCAACCCATGAACCGATTGAAAGCACTGGAAAATCCAGCGCACCGTAGGCCGCTAAGTACCCTTACCCAGTTGATTGGCCACGGTTTTTCCTGCTTGTTGGAGGGATTGACGCAGACAGCGTTCGCCCAAGGTATAAACCAACAAACACAACGCCATCACGCATCCAAGGGCTTCAATGCGGTGGGGCAATAGACCTGTCCAAAAATTAAACCAGGAGAAATTAAAGTGGTAGAGAAAAAATTGAAACGTATCTACCACTGATCAACCCCTATCAATATATCACTCAACGCCCCGAACGGACGACTGCAATCCTCGGAATCCAGCAATTTTCATTTTGGTGAAAGGCTGTTCAAGTCCCGGAAATATCGGTATTGTAAGGATATCTAAGAGAGCTAAGAGAGCTAGAACCGTTGAAAGAGCTGGGGTTATTTAACACCATCGTCGGGTCATTTCGCCAAAATGAGAATTGCTGTTATGGCGAACGGCTAGTTGACGAATGGACCCTTCACCATTGGTATAGGAGTCGATAATGCGCTGTCGTAGATCCAGAGAGTAGGGTTTCATAAGCGGTACACCTTGAGGCCCTCTAAATAGTACCTCTGAATGTACACAAACTTAATGCTCACCGCTGTAAGCGGTTGTACACCATTGATCTGTCCTCTGCCTCTTTGGAAAATGGTGCAACGTTGGAGAAGACCTTTGTACGTGATCTGATTCCCGATTTTACGGCAGCGGGTGGTTTGATGCCTGAAAAGCTGGAAGGGTTGGCTGTTGATGAAAATGGGGTTTGGGTGATCAATGACAATGATGGGGTGGATGATAACAGTGGCGAAACCCAGCTCTTAAATTTGGGCAAGTTAGGACTTGGCCAGAACCTTAAGGGTACCAACGGTAAAGATAAGGTATTTGGCAGTGTGGATGATGATCGCTTGCTGGGTCGCAATGATAACGATCGCCTGACTGGTGGCGATGGCAATGATATCTTGATCGGTGGTAAGGGAGTCGATCGCCTGACTGGTGGCGATGGCGATGATACCTTTGTGTTCAAGCGCGGTGACTTGCGCGATCGCGCCGACAAAATCTTTGATTTTGAAGTGGACAGCGATGTCATCGATGTGCAAAAGGTTTTCCGTGGCGGCAAGTTCAACTCGGATACTCCCTTTGATGATTACATTCTCCTTGGAGGTACTGGTAATCGCACCAAGGTTGCAATTGACCAGAACGGAAATGAAGAGGGTGAAGACTACAGAACCCTCGTTGTCCTCCGGGGAGTCGATGTTGATACGGTGGATGCTGATAGTTTCCTGTTTTAAGGGACTGACAAAAAAATAAAGTACCCATTGGGGGGCGGTGGGCATAGCCTGTCGCCCCCTAACATTGGTATCTTTTTAATTGGCAGAACCCTAAAAAATTCTTGACAGGTTACGGAGTGATCATCGGTCACGGAGTCACCAATACCTCTTTACAAGCTTGGATCATTCGTCATATCAGTAGCTCGAAATGATCCCTACATCCCGTTGTAATTACTATTAACGTTACTTAACGACTTTTAATCAAAATTCCAGTAACGAAACAGGGAAGCAAGGCCCTAAACGGTTAAAATCAAACCCATTCCAATGGTTTCAAGGAGTGTATTTCCATGACGGATGCAAGTGGGGCAAAAGTAGTGTTTATCTGTGGTTCAGCGCTACGGGGACAGCCGGATCATGGCAATCTACAATCGGCCACTTTCTTAGGAGAAGCGAAGACTGCCGCCAAGTATCGACTGCACTCCGTCCAAGATGGTTGGCATCCTGGGATTTACGCGGTGGATGCCGATGGCATTGCCATCCCCGGTGAATTATATGAACTGACCGCTGAGCAGTACGACTATTTAGTCTCCACCGAACCCCCTAATATGTATCCGGCAGAGGTGACGTTGGCGGATGGGGGCAGTGCGATCGCCATGCTATATCCCCAGTCCCTCATCGAAGAACATAACTGGCCAGATATTTCTAACTATGGCGGCTGGGCGGCGTATAAGGCGGCGGTGGGATAGGGGGATGGTGGGATAGTGCGCTGGTGGGTTTAAATTTTACTCACTCACTCACCCACCTACCCACTCTCAGTCCGGATGCAATTACAAGGAAAAAGATTTATGACTAAGGTGCTGATCAAGGGTGGTCGTGTGGTCACGGCGGTAGATGACTATATGGCGGATGTGTTAATTGAAAATGGCCGAATTGAGGCGATCGCCCGCAATTTGGAGGTGGAATCCGCCCAGTGTCATGACGCGACGGGCTTACTGGTGATGCCGGGGGGAATTGATGTCCATGTCCACATGGAAACCCCCATGGGCAACGGCATTGAAACCTGCGACACCTTTGAGAGCGGCACCAAATCGGCGGCCTTTGGCGGCACCACCACCATCATAGATTTTGCCCAGCAGTTCAAGGGGGAAAGTCCCAAATTAGCCCTAGATAGACGGTTGGCGGCGGCGGAACCCCAATGCTGTGTGGATTACGGTTTCCATGTCATTCTCACCGATGTCAATCCTGATACTCTGGCTGAATTGCCCGATATGGTTAACATTGAAGGGGTGTCCAGCTACAAACTCTATATGGCCTATCCCGGCGTGGTAATGGTGGATGATGCCGCCATTTATCGCACGATGCGAAAAGTGGGCGACCACGGCGGCATGGTGAATCTCCATGCGGAAAATGGGGTGGTGATTCAAGCGCTGATTGAGGAGGCGTTGGAGCAGGGTAATACTTCGCCCAAGTATCACCAACTGACCCGTCCCCAGTTAATGGAAGGGGAAGCGACTCACCGGGTGATTCGGATTGCGGAATTGGCAGAAGTGCCCGTGTACATTGTTCACCTGTCGGCTAAGGAAGCGCTGGATGCGGTGGTGGAAGCGCGCGATCGCGGCATCCACGCCTTTGCTGAAACTTGTCCCCACTATTTGTTTTTGACCCACGAAGAATACGATCGCCCCGATTTTGATGCCGCCAAATTTGTCATGACTCCCCCTCTGCGGGATCACACCTGTCAGCACGCCCTTTGGCGCGGCTTGCGCTTTGATGACCTGCAAATTGTTGCCACGGATCACTGTCCCTTCTGTTTCAACGAAAATGCTTACGGTATCCTGAAGTCGAAGCAGTATGGCAAAGATGATTTTTCCAAAATTCCCAATGGTGCCCCTGGGGTGGAATTCCGCCTATCGTTGCTCTACGATGGTGGTGTGGGAGAAGGTCGGATCAACTTGAATCGGTTTGTGCAGCTTACCTCAACGGCTCCCGCTAAAATGTTTGGCCTATTCCCGAAAAAGGGCACGATCGCCGTGGGCAGCGATGCCGATGTTATTCTATTTGACCCCAACCAGCGCCACACCCTCAGCGCTAACACCCACCATTCCAACGTGGATTACTCCTTATTTGAGGGACGATCGGTCCAGGGTAAGGTGCAGAAGGTATTTTTACGGGGAGAGCTAATTGTCGATGGGGATGAATGGCTGGGACGAGCCGGGATGGGGGAATATCAGCATCGTTCGGCATCGGGCCGAATCCTTTAAAGTTATTCTAACTCTCAGTTTGTTTGTCTAACTTTGCTAGAATTTCCTGCAATCTTTCCTTAAGAACAGGGATATCTGATTGGGCTGTTTGCCACACGAGATCTAAATCAACCTGAAAGTATTCATGAATGACCATGTTTCTCATCCCGCGAATTTGATGCCAAGGCATAGTAGGGTCTGACGCGGCTAAATCCGCGATCGCCCCTGCCACGGCTTCTCCGATCACTGCAAGGCTGTACAGCACTGCCCGTAGTACTTGTGGATTCTGGGAAAAGGATTCGATAGTGAAACCCTTAATAGATTCCTCTATCATCGTAATTTCAGCCAGCATATCTTGCAATCTCAGCCGAAATTCTCTAGATGGCACGAATCGCCTCCTTCAGCACCTGTTCTTTTAGATGAGCACGTAAGGAGTTAGGGGTTCCTAAATCCACAGAACATCCCAATAGATCCTCTAAAAAAGCCTTTAAACCGAGTAAGTTAAACAACCCTACAGGTTGATTAAACTCCACTAAAAAATCCACGTCGCTTTCTGGTGTGGCTTCATTTCGCGCTACTGATCCAAACAAAAATAATGTTTCAACGGCAAACTCATCGAAGCGATCGCGATTGGCTTGAATCAAATTAAGCACATATTCCTTATCCATATCTTCACTTTGTTGACCAATCTAGATTATCCAGGCTGTGACCCAACCTAAAATTGACGACGGGAAAAGATGAGATTGGCGATCGCCAACAACAACACCGTGTACGCCACCCCGTAAGCCGCATGGCTGAGGAGTTCCAAGGGGGGTGGCATTAATTCATTGCCGTACACCGCCGCATTCCGCAGATTCAACCGAGACAAATCCGGCAACACCAAGTACATGTTTTGGGTGAGTTTTTCCAACGAGGGATTGTCCGCCAGTTTGGCTAATTCCACAATATCGGGGCTGAGATGGCCCATGATGTACACGGCAAACGTGAGCAGGGTACTGAGTAGGGAACTGGTGAACACGCCGAAGAGGATGGCGATCGCCGTAATCAAGGACAATTCCAGCAAGGTGTAAGCGGAAGCCACCATCAAGCTCCCCATTGGATAGGACACTCCATTAATGCTGAGCACGATGAAATAAATGATGGTCATGGCGGCTACTAATACCCCTAGCACGGCGGTTAAGCCTAAATGCTTGCCAACAATAAACTCGACCCGACTAATAGGCTTAGCAATCAGGACAAAAACCGTGCGTTTTTCAATTTCTTTGTTAATTAATCCGGTACCCACAAAGACAGCGGTGACTAATCCCGCCAAGGAAATACCTGCCATACCCACATCCAGCAGCATCTTATCCTGGGTGTTCGCAGAAATTTGGGGCAACAGCAACGCGATCACCACTAAGATAATCGCAAAAAAACCGATGAGGTAAAGGATGCGATCGCGAATCACTTCCCGAAACACATTCTGGGCAATCACCCAAACCCGTTGAATATTCATGCACAACTCCTTGCGATAACGTCTCCACTTTGCCGGGGGTTTTCCTCTCACCCATGATTATGCCCAAGATGGGGCCAAAACATAATCCTCAAGGGTAAAAACCTAATCTGGAGGAGAATTGGCCCCATTCTCTCTGGGATCAGCTTCCTAGGCTCTGACCGGGAACTTATCAAGGAACCTCTGGCTCCAAGTAAACATCGCAGAGGATCATTGGGCGATCGCTTTTCATCCTGTCCCCCTCATGGCATTGTGAGATCGGGCAAACTAACCCATCCATATTTTTCGTAAATTTTTCATTTCCTATTGGCGATCTTCCATGAATGCTTCCGAGTCTGAACAATTTTGGTCTAAAGTACTCACGTTTTGTCAAGCGATAACCCAGCAAGTGGGGGCAACCTTATTACAAGAGTTTGGCTCAGCCCAACCCCAGGAAAAACCGGATGGGAGCTTAGTAACCGCTTCCGATGAATGGGCCGATGGGGTCTTGAGGGGGGCGATCGCCACCACCTTTCCTGACCACGGAGTGCTCAGTGAAGAAGTAGAGCACATTTTCCCCGATACAGATTGGTGCTGGATTATTGATCCCATTGATGGTACCACCAATTTTTCCCGAAATATTCCTATTTGGGGTATTTCCCTGGGATTGCTTTACCAAGGTACCCCTGTCTTCGGCTTTGTCCACATTCCTCCCCTAACCCAATCGTTCCACGGTTACTGGTATGGGAAGTCGGGCTTAACGGGGCCAACGGGAGCGTTTATGAATGGTCAACCGATACAAGTGCGCCAGGATGATCCATCGGGGAGCCAAGTGTTTAGCCTTTGCGCCCGCAGTTTGGGCATGTTGGATATGGAGCAACCCTTTCCCTGCAAAATTCGGATGTTAGGATCGGCAACCTACAATATTCTGCTGGTGGCCCGTGGGGTAGCGATCGGTGCGGTAGAGGCAACGCCCAAAGTTTGGGACATTGCAGCAGTGTGGCCCATTGTGCAAGCCGCAGGGGCGACCTGGGTGGCGATTGAACCCGATCCAATTTTTCCGTTAAGTCCAGGGCAAAACTACGGACGACAATCATTTCTCACCCTAGTGATGAATAAAGCGGAATTAGTATCTGTTTTTCTCCCTTGGGTTGAGCGATTACAGATAAACCCCTGACTCAGTTTGGCTGAAATCACTCAGCCTGAGTCAGTAACTTCTGTTCAAAATTGGCGATCGCTTGACGATTAAGGCTTGACGATTAACAAATAAACAATCTGATAGTTCACTTCAAGTTTTTCTGGAGCAGAATGACCTAATTTTGCCAGATTAAGAGGTTGCCATTCCCGTAATAATTGCCGCATTTGTCGGGCTGTAAGCTTTATATTGGCCTGACTTAGCCCTGCACCAATGCCTTTCATACTCTGAAAAAAAGTAGCAGCACTCTCATAATAAGTGGGATACCATTCAGTTTTTACTTGTACTTGGTAATCTTGAGTCGGTAGGGACAATGTTTGCAATAAGAGGGTGGGATTCGGTAAGGGATGGGCCGTAAATGGCAGGTTTAAATGGGAACATTGTTGTCGCCATTCGGGAAAACTTTCGTAACCGGGAAATGATAATAATAACCGCCCATGGGGTTGCAGTCGATCTAATAATTTCTGGATCGTACCTTCAATATCTTGAAACCACTGAGCCACAAATCCCCCAATAATAAGGCTATAACTAGGGGGATTTGGGGGAATATTTTCCGCATTAAGGACTTGGAAAAAAAAATGAGATCGAGGATGCTTGAAACTAGAAAACGGATGATTTGAGGTGATTTTTTGAAGTTTGGGCTGGAGGCGATCGCAACAAAATTGCACCATCTCTGCCGATAGGTCGGTGATGTAGTAATCTCGCCCCTGTCCTAGCTTAAGGGAATACGTCCCAGCCCCTTCTGGCCTTAGTAAGCGATCGCATAATAGCTCTGTAATAAATCCCGTGCCACAACCAATTTCTAACACCGGACCAGAGGGCAGATCGGGATATTCCAAAGAATCACTGAGCAGATTAAGGAGTCGCTGGGCACAGTGTTTTTGTAACCCGGCTTGGGCATGATAGATCGATGCGGCTTGCCCAAAACTAGTTGCAATGCGATCGCTCACTTCATCAGACAAAGACAAAAAACTCCCTGTTTTAACTAAAGTGTTCACGACTATCTAGAGTAGTGAAGGGGGGAAGACTCCAACAGTGATCGGGGTGGCTAAAGGGTAGCCCGTGCCCCACCGCTGCTATACAGTTCCAGGATGGAGTCGCCACTGCCTCCGCTAGTGTAGCACCTTGCCCCCACGGGACAATTTTATCAGCCGAGCTGTGGATGACCCACACTGTTTCAGTTTGCTTTATGGCTTGAACTGGAGCGGATTGGTCGGTTAAATTAACAGCATTCAGATGGGATAAATCTTCTTGTAACAGTGGATAGTTGCTGTGGGATAGTCGTTGGGGATGGCTCTTATTGGGCGCTTCACAGGTTTGCCAAAAGGCTTGTAAAACTTCCTGGGGATGGGTGCGGCAGCGATCGCCCATGCGCTGAAGGGTAAGCTGCGATCGCCGTTTTAATCGAGGCTCAGAAGGGTGAAAACTGAGAAAACTATTGAAAATTACGATGGTATCGGCGGCCACTATCATGTTAGTAGGACATAGGTGCAAGCCATAGGAATGGAGTAGCAAAATATAGGGGCGATCGCCCGAAAAGGTAGGGTTATGGGGTTGACCAAAATAGCCTCGATCAAAACAGTCAAAACGATGATTTTTTTGCTGAAAATAGACTCGCCAATCAACCCAACAGGTATGGTCAAATCCCCAGCCATGGTAGGCAATTAAACAGGCCATAGGTTATTTTCCTATGAATGGGTTAGCGTTAATTTTTGAGGCGGGACGAACTGAATGATGCCATGGGTACCATTAATCATCCAGTCCTGCTCTAAGTCAAGTTCTTGGAGGCGATCGCAGTTAACTCCCACTAACACTTCAGATTTCAGGACACGCAAGGCAACACAAGGAAAGGAAAAATAATCGACTATTTGGGATATGGGGGTATCCAGGTTCCACTGGCGATCGCCCACCAATCGGCGATAGTTAGCATCCCCTTTACTGATGAGCAGATCGGTGTTACTTAAATCGGCTAAAAGATCGGGAACGATGGCGCTAAAGTCGAGGGGCAAGGTCCAGAAATAATGATCCTGGATGGCGATCGCTCCATTTCTCAAGTGGGATTCTAGGCGTTCACCCCAAGTTCTAAGTATTTCAAACTCACTCACCATAAATGATTGAATGGTAAACCAAATATCATGTCGCATCACATCTGAAACAAAGACAGGTTGATGTTTCCCGTGTAAAACTACCTGTTGGGCCAGACGGGCGGTAATCAGAAAATCAGCCAATGCTAAATCGGAAATTAGCTCAATTCCCACATTGTCTAAAATAATATCAACCCGATTTAATGGCTGGGATTGATGGGAGAAGAAGGAGGCGATCGCTTCACTATCATCAATGAGTAATTGATTGGAATCATCTGGCTGTTTAACTGATTTTCCAGTGGGCAATTGACTTAGATCGGCACAATTAGACCATAGATTCGCTAACAGAATTTGCTGGAGTTCTGTAGATGAGGCAACCCACCCGAAATCACCATACTTTGTTGCTAAGCAGGTGGCTAACCCTTGGGCCTTAGCGAAACTAGTATCGAAAGCCTTTCTCTTTTGCCATCGAAATGGATCATTATTTGCTTTATCGGTTACGTCTAAGGAGCCAATCACTTCTCCTAGTCGTCGATAGAAGTACATTTCTACAAAGAAAAAAGGGGCGGTAAACCAACTTTTCCCCACATGGGGTTGGATGCAACGATGCCAAATTTCAGAGTCTACATAATCCGTTTGACTGAGGGGTTGAATGGTCCCTGATCCTATCTCATCGCCTAAAGCATTAAGGGCATAGATCACATGATTAGAATAGGAATGGGAAGCAATAATCTGCTCAATGATGTGGGGTAAACGCTGACGTAACGTATACGCAGCAAAAGATTGCTCATTTTCTGCACAGATCTCAGGTGGCAATTTTTGGCTTGAAGCAGTCATATTAATCTTGTTGGTGGGAAAACTGATAGGCTCCGATTCCAGCTAAAGCAACACCGACAATGAGTAAAAAGGGAATGCTCATCCAAGGAAACTGAGACAAGGGTAAATAAACGGCAGATCGTAGGGCGGTGGTAACGTAGGTCAGCGGTAAGCAATAAACCAATGCTTTTAGGAAAAATGGTAGGACATTGGGATCAAAGAAAGTACCGCCTAAAAATGACATGGGCACAATTAGGAAGTTATTCAGCAAACCAACACTTTCAATGGACTTAACATTTAAACCCGCGATGACTCCCACTCCAGCAAAAATGGCACAATTTAGCACTAAAATAAGCAGAAATAGGGGATGGATAAAGGTGATTTTTTGGGTAGCAATAATGGCGATCACTAAGATGGAAATTGAGGTCATAAGTCCCCTCACGACCCCTGCGATCATTTTGCCGAGAAATAATGAGAGGGGATGAACCGGGAGCAACAACACTTCCTCAAATGTTTGACTGTAGAGGCGTTCACCACAAATGGAAAAGGTAGTGCCGCCAAAGCTAATGGTCATGGAGGAAAGCGCAATCATGCCGGGTAGGCTAAAGTGGAGATAATTATCTCCAGCAGAAAATGGAATATTGCTACGATCGAGGGCACTGCCTAACCCCATTCCAAAGGCCAAAATGTAGATTAGGGGTGAGACTAATCCAGAGGCTGCGATTTGGGGGATACGTGCTCGTAAATCTAACCATTCCCCCCAAAAGACGGTGAGGCTGTCTGAAAAAATTAGCCGTAAAGTCTCACCATGGCGGCGACAGGATGAGAGTAAAATGGTTTGAGATGAAGTCAAGGATTGAAAAACCACAGATTTTCTTAACTGAACTGAATAAACGGCAATTTTGGATCGACTAGGCTCACGGTACTAACGGCAAATCTTCATTTTTCATTGGTGTCGAGAGCATTGCTATGATGGGGATGAACCCCTTACGTTAGGCACCTAGTAATAGGTAGGGATGCTCTACACAGTGCTAGATGCGATCCGTTATTATCCTAATTGTTACATTTCTTGAGCACAGCGTACGATAGAGATTAGTGATGCACTGAGTTGGCTGGTTAATTAGCGCTAGTAAACTACAGTCATTTGTATCTTTGTTTTCGCCCAGATTTGGCCATCTTTTTAATCTATGAAACGTAGACCCCGCTCATCGTCTTCCCTCAGCCGTTATGGCGATCGCTATCCCAATGATCGCCCCGCCGACGATCGCTACCCTGACGATCGCTACCCTGACGATCGTTATCCCGATGATCCCTATCCGGATGATCGCTATGACGATCGCTCCCCCAAGCGTTCAGCCCGGTCCTCTGCTGGGTCCATTTTGAATTCCACGACCTTGGCGATTATTGGAGCCGTTTTGATCTTGGGCATGGGTTTAGGGGCTTTCTTTGGCTATAGTGCCAACAGTACCTCTGGGGGGAGCATTGACACTAGGGTGGAGATTGATGCCAGTGTGCCCAATGCTCAACTGTGTGCCCAGTATGGAGCGGGGGCGATCGCCGTTGACTTGCGAGCCTTTGTCACCCTGAGTCCATTCAAGGTATTTATTTCTCAGCCGCTGATGCAACCCGGTTGTGTATTGCGAACGAATAACTGGAGTGTCTTGGAAAATCGTGACATCATTAATTCCAAAGATATTCGAGAATGTAAGCAACGGATGAATACCTTTGGCTTTACAGGGGATGTGGAAAAAGGCATCGAAGGAGATGCTAAAGTTGATTGCGTTTATGCCAATGATGCGGCCCGCAACCTATTTTTGAAAGGGAATAGCTTGGGTGTTGGCGGCGAGGCCGAACGGTTCTAACCTTAGGCTGAAATCAGCCACTGGCTAGGGTCGAAATCTAACAAGGACAGTAGAATTTGGTCAGCTTGCTTAAATAGTTCCCGATCCATGGTTGGATCGGGAACGGCAACCACGGTCATTCCCGCTCGTTTACCCGCCAAAATCCCAGCGGGAGAATCTTCAAAGACAAGACACTGTTGCGGTTGTGCGCCCAACCGTTCAGCGGTGAGCAGGAAAATGTCGGGGGCTGGTTTGCCGTGGGCGATCGCCGGATCATCCCCTGTCACCACGCAATCGAATAAGGCCAACCATTCTTGATGGCGGCTCATTTTTTGCTGAAATCGGGAAGCCGAGGAACTGGTGGCGATCGCCTGGGGAATGCCCTGTTGATACAGTTGGAGGGTTAGCTCCTTTGTGCCTGGTAAGGGTTGACTGGCGGGATAAAGGTCAGTAATGAGGCGATCGCGCTCTGCCATGTATGCCTCAACCGACAACGGCAGTTGCAAGTGATCAATGAGAATTTGCATGGACTGGTGGGCCGGACGACCCAACATGGTGTGATGAATACTACGGGTAAATGTTTTGCCATAACGGGAGGCGATCGCCCGATTCACCCGCACATGGAGATCTTCCGTATTCAGCAGCAATCCGTCACAGTCATAAATAATATACTTAATAGACATAGGCGGAATTTGAGCCTTGGGTATAAAGTCAGCAATCGTGAACCTTTGGATATGCTATCTCCTGCCCAACAGCAATCCAGCCTCCCTGTTCGGTTCCCAGACAGAGGGGATGGGAAAAGTAGGATGCCAACCTAAACCCATAGGCCAGCGGAACCCTTAGCTATTGTTCGGAGTCATCCGTTTTACACAGCGACCAAACTGGGATGTAGGGTCAAAATGTCCACCCCTTCCCGCGTTACCGCAACCGTATGCTCAAACTGGGCTGATAACTTTCGGTCTTTTGTCAAAGCAGTCCACTTATCTGCCATGACTTCGACCTCGTAGGTGCCTTCATTAATCATCGGTTCAATCGTGAACACCATCCCAGGGCGCAGTTTCTTGCCCTTGCCCCGGATGCCGTAATGGGGAATTTGGGGTGCTGTGTGAAACGTCCGGCTAACCCCGTGACCAACGAAGTCACGCACCACGGAAAACCCCTGGGCCTCAGCATACTCTTGAATCGCTGCCCCAATGTCCCCCACCTTGCCACCGGGTTTCACCGCTTTAATCCCCAACATCATGCATTCTTCCGTGACTTCCACCAATCGTTTAGCCAGCGGTGATGGAGTCCCCACAAAAAAAGTGCGGGAGGTATCGCCATGGAATCCATCCACAATGGGGGTGACATCAATGTTGATGATGTCACCATCTTTAAGGATTTCGCTCGCTTTGGGAATGCCATGACACACCACTTCATTGATACTAGTGCAGATAGATCTGGGAAAGCCGTGATATCCCAAAGGCGCACTGACCGCTCCCCGTGCTTGGGTCCAAGCTTCAGCCGCATCGTTTAATTCTAGGGTACTCACTCCCGGCTGCACCATTGGCTCCAAATATTTCAACAGTTCCGCCGCAACCTGACCTGCGTGGCGCATTTTCTCAATTTCTTTTTGTGACAGGCATACAATCCGTTCAGTATTCATAAGGTATTCCGTGGAGTGAGCTATCCGTATGTATTCTACTGTACAAGTTTACTGTACAAGTATTCCCGGTGTCTTGGAGTGAGCCGCCCTAAACAGCAATAGAAAATTAGGCAACAAGGCAGAACTTAATGGACTGGCAGGGTTGCCTATTACCCTAAGCGTAAATAATAGGGCTTAAAATCGCAATATTCAGAGCAAAGTAATTTCCCAACTGACAGGGAAAAAACAATGCAAGCATAATTTAATAGCAATTTAATAGCACAAAATAATTATCTGATTGGTTATATATTTTGATTTTTACATATAATATGCAGGGCTTATTCGGATTATATTGATATATATGCTTAACTTATTGCCATATCTTTCGATCTTAATGAGGCGCATTCCAAGGAGCTTTAGATTAGACGGTGGGGGTTCTGAGGGGGGCTTCTCATGAAAATTTCGATCGCTAACGAACAAGATATGGGCTTGCCCACCCCAGATCGAGATACAACCCATGGGCATCCTGGTAACACTCCCAGCCTCTATCTATCGCAACAATGGCAACCTGGGGAATCTTAGGGCGCGGGATCAAGTGGGCTACAAAAATTAATAAACTGCGTTACATTATTAAACATAACGACTACTTACTTCTTCCATTAGCTATGTCTAAGTACTCATTGCTTACTCGTTTATTGGCTCCAACTGTGGATTCCACCCTGGCATCACAGACAACATGGGCTATTATTCGCGTTATTGTTGGCATCATGATGATTCATAACGGCATCGATAAGCTTGCTGATATTGAAGGATTTGCTGAATCCTACGTTGCTGTTATTGGTCTCCCTTTTCCCATCTTTTTTAGTTATATTGCTGCTTTCACCGAACTCTTGGCCGCGCCGTTAGTGGCCATTGGTTTCTTGACCCGTCCCGCCTCATTGGGATTGTTTTCCACGATGGCCGTAGCCATATACCACCACATCAAGGTAGGTGGATTCAGCATTCCTTATCTGGAACTGGCAGCAATTTACGCTTCGATCTTTTTGTTCTTCACGGTGAATGGTGCAGGTCTCTTTTCCTTTGATGCTATCTTGGCGAATTGGTTGGATGTCAGTGCCCTTTCCAGTCGAGCCAAGCAGATTATGCGTCTGGAGAAGGCTTACCAAGCTGGAATGACTGCTGAGATTCCATCCCAGCAAGAAATCATGGCTAAGTAGTGGGGGGTGGTTGCTGGATAGCCGGTGAAACGATATCCCACCCTTCTTTGAATGAACACTGGCGATCGCCCATCTCATTTTTTGGTGATGTTTGAGGGGCGATCGCTCAATCTTTTCCCGAAGGATGGCTCGTTCTTGTTCCCTGGTGTGGGGTTGAGAACCGTCAATCTGCTGATCCAATATCTGCCGCAACTGGAGCTTCTTTTCTAGGGTTAATCCAGCGATGGTGCAATGCCACTCCGGTAGGAGTATTGCCTCTCCTAAAGATTCAAATGGAATAGATAGCTTAACGGGTATGACCATAGTCAAACCTTGATCTCGCTGTCATCACGGCAGATCAATTGTATCAAGGATTGCTCTCCGTCTTGCCAACTCTATGGTCTTTCAATACTAGCGATCACCCCTCAACACTCTACGATATCTTTTAATCAATCTCTATTAGTCGTCACATGAAATCACGATATACGCGAGATTAAAACAGGAAGAAAGCGCGATCGCCCCGACACCACCAAACGCTAAGAGATACCGTTTAACGTTGAGTCACCTCGCCTAGTGCTTCTTGGATCACCTCATCAGTGACACCGCGACCCTTCAAGCTTGCAATCAGAACCGACACCGTATCGCTTTCCAAACGTTCCAAATTCGATCGCAATCCTTGCCCAATATACGCCCGTGCTAAGGGTTGATATCCAGAAAAGTCTAACAATGGGGCTACCCGTTTCAAATCCTCAATCACATCTTCAGGCATCCGAATTGTAATCGTCGTCATCGGACGATTTTTATCCAAACGATTTTTCAACATCTCAGGCTGCATAAAACTTTAGCCTCTAGCACCTGATCGGCGGTCAACTGGAGAACCGGAAAAGTTGGGGACACAACCACCTCATTTCCTCGATATGCTGGTACTAACACTGACCCCTTCCACCACTAATTTGGGTGGTAATTGGTGGGCTAACACAACCGCTTCTCGGTCATCCATATCCGCCCATTGCTCCAGCGTCAGCACCGTGATGTCAGGAATTCGGCAGGTATTCCAGCGATATCCCCGTGGGGATTGAACCCCGACCGTCAGCCGTTGGGAGGTCCAGGGGAATTCCATTGTGGCGATCGCCCCATTCAAAACATCATCCACACATTTGATGGTGCGGCTATGTCGTCCTGTCCCCACACTCATGGCAACTAGCTTCCCATCCACCAGTTCATAGCGAGTATTGTTACCATCCTCATACTGGAGATATTCTTCAAAGGTAAACTTGGGGGTCATGGTTGTCACAACGATGCCCTCCAACAAAAAGGCGTATCGATCCCGACTCAGTATAGTTTACAATTACCTGCCGTCTTTCCTTACTCCAAAATGGCGTTCTTGTTCAAGGCAATTAACTCTCGGAACGCATCATTATCTAACTCCGTCAGCCACGATTCATCGGAACCCCCGATCGCCCCTGCTAGTTTTTTCTTATCTTCAATCATCTCGTCAATGCGTTCTTCCAACGTCCCCATGGCCACAAATTTGTGGACAAAAACATTCTTAGTTTGACCGATGCGGAAAGCGCGATCGGTGGCTTGATCTTCCACGGCGGGATTCCACCAGCGATCGAAGTGAAAGACGTGATTGGCTTTGGTGAGGGTGATGCCCACTCCGGCAGCTTTAAGGGAAAGGACAAAAATTGAGGGTTCGCTTTCAGGGTCTTGGAATGACTCAATCATGGATTCTCGTTTGGTGCGGCTAGTGCCACCGTGGAGGTAGTAGGTGTTGATGTGGCGGGTGTGGCGCAGGTATTTTTCCAGGGCATCACCAATTTCGCGGAATTGGGTGAAGATGAGGGCACTTTCTCCTTCTTCGATGACTTCTTCCACCATTTCTATCAGGCGACTGAGTTTGTGCGATCGCTCCGGGGTGAAGTCGCTTTCATCCTGTAAAAACTGGCGGGGATGGTTGCAGATTTGCTTCAACTTCATCAGAGTTGCTAAAATCAGTCCCTTGCGCTGGATGCCTTCCGCCTCATTTAACTGCTTTTCCACATCTTTTAGCACGGCTTCGTAGAGTGATGCTTGCTCTTTAGTGAGGTTACAGTACAGTTTTTGCTCCACCTTGTCGGGTAGGTCTTTGATGATGGACTTGTCGGTTTTGACCCGCCGCAGGATGAAGGGTTCCACCAAGCGCTTGAGAGTGAGCGATCGCGTCTGCTGATTTTCCTTTTGAATCGGTAGCTCAAACTGCTTGCGGAATTGGGCTTGGCTGCCGAGGTAGCCCGGATTGAGGAAGTTGAAAATTGACCACAAATCCATCAAGCGGTTTTCTACTGGGGTTCCGGTCAGGGCCAGTCGATGATCGGCGTTGAGTTTCAGGATGGCTTTGGTTTGGGCTGCCTTGGGATTTTTGATATTTTGGGCTTCATCCAACACCACCCGATGCCAGGTGACGCTGCCGAACAGATTGGCATCTTTCCGCGCTAGGGTGAAGGAGGTGATCACCACGTCATGGTCGCGGCAGATGGCTTTGAAGGCTTTACTGTCCTGGGCGCGATCGCCCCCGTGGTGGACTGCCGTGCTGATCTGGGGGGCAAATTTGTGGATTTCCCGCTGCCAGTTGCCGAGGACGGAGGTAGGAGCAATCAGCAAGGTCGGCGGCAGATTTTTGATGTTTTCTGCTGCTGCCATCTCTCGCTCTTGCGCTAATCGGGCAATCACCTGCACCGTTTTGCCCAATCCCATATCATCTGCTAGACAACCGTTTAGTCCTAGTTGTTCTAAGTAGGACAACCAAGATAATCCCCGCTTTTGGTACTCCCGTAGGGTGCCTTGGAGGGTTTCGGGGTCGGGGGCGATCGCCAACTGACTCTTATCCTGCAACTGCCCCATCAGGGTAGACAGGACATCATCCCGATCGAATTCCACCTCCACTTCGTCATCGTCTCCCCCAGCAGCCAGCTTCATAAAATCCATCAAACTAAGGTCAGGATTTTCGGCCTTTTGCTGTTTCCAAAATTCCAGCATTTCTTGCATTTTGTCCTGATCCAACTCCATCCACTGCCCCCGAAATTGCACCAAGGGAGCCTTGGCATTCACCAGTTGATTCCACTCTTCTTCCGTTACAGGCTGATCGCCAATGGCGAGGGAAAATTCATAATCCACCAACCGTTCAAAGGAGAAATAACTCTTCGATTTTTTATCTCCACTGGAGCTACTTTTCCCCTTAGCTCGGAGTTTAATTTTGGCCTTTTGGCGACCTTTAGGAGTCCACCAAGCGGGGATAATGATCTTATATCCGGCATCTTCTAAAATCCAGGCGGCTTCCTTCAGAAAGTTAAATGCTGTGTCTAAATTCACCGTAATGCCGACGGGTTTATCCGTTTCCATGCCCTGCCAGATTTTGTCATAAATTCGAGCAGCATAGCCCAAGTTAATTAATAACTCTTGCTCAAAATTATGGCCAAGCTGCTTGCGATAGGTCGCCAATTTTTTCCCAGCAGCTTGCCAAAATTCAGCTAGAGAAATGCGTAGTGATGGCTCGGACTTGGGAGCAGCTTGAAATACAATCTGCCACGGATCATCTGGATTGGCAGGTTCTTCTAAACAGAAACAAAGATAGAAAGATGCTGCCGTTTGAGAGCGAGAAATGCGATCGCGCCACACCTGCCACTGTTGATATTGCTCTCGCTTTTCAGCCGTTGTCCATGAGAGTTTGAGATGGGGTGTAAGACAATCTTGAATCATACTACCTTCAATTTTCTTCTGAAAACTTTGGGGCAGCGGCGTATTTAAAACCAGTTGATTCATGGTGTATTCAGAAAAGTGCCGCAGCAGAGATTCAGGATTGAAGAATTCTGGAGTTTCACTCGGATCGGAACAACCAGCGGTGCAGGCTAGGGGCATATATTCGACGTAGGATTGGATGGCAGATTCGTAGCGATCGCCCACAATTTCCCAACCGGGATAAATCTCAAATTCTGGGATTTTGGCTTTAGCGGCCTTAGAAGATTTTGTGCTAGTTTTTGAGGTACGTCCCCGCTTGGGAATTTCCCGGTATTTTAAGGCAGGGATGTATTGATCTCGCATAATTACCTGTTTAAAGGTTTGGGTGTAGTGATACCAAAACAGGAGATCAGCCCCCAATTGCACATCTGCTAAATTGTATAGAGCAATAAAGTGCAAGTCATTGAGCGTGGAAATTACATTGGGTACAACTTGGGAATTCTGATACGCAACAGGCATATAACAGTCAATTTCCCAGCACTCCCAATCAAAGGATTCCGGTAAATCCGCTTCCAAATAGCGAGAGAGTTCCAGGGATGGTAACGGTTCGCCATCGACAGAAGGCAACCAAAAGTACTGGGGACTAATCAACTCCTCAAGCTTAAAATTTGCCCGTTGTAGTGGTTTAATTCCCAGTTCTTTGGTTAATAATTCTACTAATTCAGCTTGGACTAGCTGACGCGGGTGTTGCTTTCCTTGTTTGCGTAGCCGCCGACTTTTTGTATCAGATTCTGCCCAGAGATAAAAGGCTCCCTGCTGGACAAATTCATCACCGGGTTCTGGAATCCATGTACCATGTAGAATAATCATTAACACCCTCCTTACAGCAGTGAGTTGTTCTTTGTCTTGACCCGTTGATACAGTTCTACCATCGCTTCAATAAACGAATTATCTCGATGCCAAAAGGCGGGAAAATCTCCCTGTTTTTTGACAGCGATCGCCTCCACTGCAATCGGTGGCGGTGCTTCAATCGTGTGCGGTAAGCGTTTTTCTCCCTGCCAAAATGTTTTGAATTCAGTGGACTGTGGTACAGGCGTTAGGGTTGCTTTAGTGTAATAGGAGGTTGAGGGAACTAATGCCTGTTCTGGGGCATTCATTTCAGCCGACAGGGCTTGGCCCAAAGGTGACTTTGCCAATTCCGCTTTCAAATCCTCACGGGAAAGTCCCCGCAACTCAAACAATAGAAACGGATCATTATCCAGTTCCGCCGCAATTAAATAATGAACTCCAGCAATATGTTTACAGGGATTACTATAGTCGGGGCAGGAACAGGAAGTCTTAAAATCCTTGCGACTGGCTGGCAACAAGTTGACATCCAGTGGCTTGAAACTAGCTTCAATGTTGTCAGGAATTTCGTTGAGCAACAATCGGGAAATTAGGCTGGCTTTGGAGGCGATCGCCTCAATTACCTTATTCCACTTGGCCCGACTAATGGTTTCAAATTCAATTTTGGTATCGTACAACGGTTCCTTATACACGCCAAAATAAGGATTCACCGATCCCCGTACTTTAGCATTCACCACATTGTTTTTGATGGTAAAACTTTTAACTTTATTGCCTCTGGCATAGGAACGCCCTCGACTGAGGCGACCGGAATCGACAATTTTCTCGATCGCCCCAATAAATTTTTTGCCCCACCACGTTCGACTAAATTGATCCATTAATCCACCCCAACATTGATTATGAAAAGAGACCTCTACTGTGTATCATTGCGTAAAATATAGGGGTTAATAAGCTACTTAGCAAGTTCTAGCATTGTGGGACGATAATACTAGGGAGCGATGCGGACTCTGCTCACTTAGATACGGTTTCAACCGCCAGACATTCTAATTTTAAACAGGTACGCCACCTGCCGCCCCCAATTGATACTTTACTTTTTGGCAAGTCCCTTAATGGCTACCGTGTACACACGAGTGGACCTCACCCCCTCTAACTCCCCTACGTTCTCCGAACAGGCTGCGCCAAAGCAACGGGGGAGGACCGGAGTTTCCCCCCTTTACAAGGGGGGATTAAGGGGGGTAAGCCGGGTTTTGGACTTCAAAATGAGATGTGTGTACACGGTAGCCCTTAATGGAGGGTGGCTTGAATGGGTAAATTTGCTAAGATTTCCGCTTCTTGGTGCAAGAGTTGGGTGAGACGATCGCCCACCTTTTCCGTCGGGCAGTATTGATAGGCAAACTCCAGAAACAGGCTACTGTGCCGTGCTTCGGATCGGTAAATGCTTTCATAAAGGGATTTGAGCGCTCCAACGGGCAAGGCTTCCGCCACTAAGGTAAACCGTTCGAGACCCCGCGCTTCGATGATGCCTGCGATTAGGAGGCGATCGCAAAAATAGGCTTCTGAACCATCTCGCACTAATTTTCGCAGTTTGTTGACGTAGACATCTTTTTGATCCGGTTGGGGCGGCAGTTGGCGATCGCGGATCAATTTAAACACCTCTCGATAATGAGTGAGTTCTTCAATGGATAAATCAATCATCGCCGCCACTAAATCATGCTTATCGGGATAATGGGCCGCTAAATTGAGGGCAACTCCCGCTGCTTTTTTCTCATTGGCAGCATGATCCAGCAAAAAGTGGTCAAAATTAGCCATAACTGCGGCTATCCACTCCGGTAAACTCTTGCTATGAAGGGTAATGTGGGTGGGGTTACTCATAAAACGACCATTCAAGTTTCCTGTAATCGGGGGATTAAGTCGGCAAAATTGCAGGGACGGTGGCGGGAATCGAGTTGCGATCGCAAAATTTTCTCCCACCCGGTGCGACAAGCTCCCGATGATCCCGGTAGGCAAAAGATATAGGTACCATTGGCCACACCCGCTAAGGCACGGGATTGAATCGTGGATGTTCCGATTTCTTCATAGGAAAGTAGCCGAAATAGTTCCCCAAATCCTTCAATTTCTTTGTCTAGCAATGGCTGAATGGCCTCTGGCGTTCCATCTCGTCCCGTCAACCCGGTGCCGCCCGTGGTGATAATCACCTGCACAGCGGCATCCGCTACCCAGCGGGAAATAATGGCCCGAATTTGGTAAATGTTGTCCGGGGCGATCGCTTTTTCCACCAACCGATGCCCTGCACTCCGCAGCCCCTCCACCAAAATGGCTCCAGATTTATCAGTGGCTTCAGTGCGGGTGTCTGAGATGGTGAGAATAGCGATCGCCAAGGGCACCCCCCGATCTTCGACGAGCTGTGTCTCCGATTCGGGGGAAACAGTATTAATGGTCAAATCAGTCATCGGGAAAATCACGCAGATAGCATCGTGTGGATAGATGGGGCCATATTTGCTTAGGTTATCAAATCATAGCGGTTGATTTGGCAAAATCGCTTCATTGAGAAATGTAGAAAAATATAACAGATAATATCAGAGACGCTTCCATACTTACGGCTGACGCTTGATCCGTGGATGTCGAGCCGATAGATCGTTGGGTAGGTATTTAGCAGAAGCGACATTGCCGTTATCTGAGATTTTTTATGGTTTTCCAGGCTATTAAGCCATCCTTAATCGATCGCCCTAGTCTAGACGAAAAACAGCGATCGCCCAAGAATCACGACGTTGGCCCTTTTTCCTGGGGGCGTTTTGCCTTTTTTGCCTCAATTCATGCGATCGCCCTACTCGCACCATGGCATTTTTCCTGGTCAGCCTTGGGCGTGACCCTTTTTCTCCATTGGCTCACGGGCAGTGTGGGCATTTGTTTAGGCTATCATCGATTGCTCACCCACCGCAGCCTGCGTGTCCCCAAGGGCCTGGAATACTTTTTCACAGTATGCGGCTGTCTCGCCATTGAAGGGGGACCGATTTTTTGGGTTGCAGGTCATCGGCAACATCATATTGATACGGAACACCCGGATAAAGATCCCTATTCCGCTGACCGAGGGTTTCTATGGAGTCATTTTCAGTGGCTTCTCTATCGTCGCCCTGAATTCTTTGAGTATGAGCGCTATGCTAAATTTGCCCCCGATCTAGCCAAAGATCCAGTTCATCGTTGGTTGAACCAATATTTCATCCTGCTGCAATTGCCCGTAGCGTTATTGCTTTACGCCATTGGTGGTTGGGATTTTGTGATTTACGGTGTTTGCCTCCGGCTGGTTTTATTGTGGCATAGCACTTGGTTGATCAATTCCGCCTGTCATCTGTGGGGCAACCGCACCTATGATTGCGATGATAATGCCCGTAACCTTTGGTGGGCGGCTATTCTCGCCTATGGTGAGGGTTGGCACAATAACCATCACGCGCACCCCAACGTGGCTCCCGCAGGGCGCAAGTGGTGGCAACTTGACATGACTTGGTGGGTGATTTTG
>JAYKIC010000290.1:0-5013 GCA_035284985.1 Leptolyngbyaceae cyanobacterium | reverse complement strand
TAACCTTTGGTGGGCGGCTATTCTCGCCTATGGTGAGGGTTGGCACAATAACCATCACGCGCACCCCAACGTGGCTCCCGCAGGGCGCAAGTGGTGGCAACTTGACATGACTTGGTGGGTGATTTTGTTCTTGCAACGGTTAGGTCTCGCCACACGGGTAATTTTGCCCCCGGATGCGACCTAGCTCCTTGGCACCCGGTTCTTCCTCGCCGGAGTAATGATGAACGGGCCAGTATTCTTCTAGAACATGGTGCCCAACGTTGGATTATCCGCACCAACTAAATGGGTGGGGATAGTCTGGCGATCGCCCCCCGCATTCCCCATCCCTTCTTAGGCCCATAGGAGGTATGGTAGTACTTTTTCCACTTTGCCCAAGCTAATGCCCCTAGAATTGTGGGTCCGTCGATTGTTGGGGTTCTGGGGCGGAAATAACATCGTTTAACGTATCGTGAATGGCTAACCAACACTGTAATTCTTGGTGGGAATAGGTGGAAAAACTGAGGTTAAGCGCTGGGTTATAGGCGTGCCAAACCGCATTATGGTGACGATCCCATTGGCAGGTCACTTTTATGCAATTCCGGGGTCTCTGGTCTAGGCAGTAGGCTCGCAGCGCTTTCCATTCCCGTTTGCATCGGTAGTAAATCCGAAACAATCCGTACTCTAAGGCGGTTGAAGGGGACTTGCTATAAAGATAATCGAGCCATTGGCGATCGGCTTGCTGAATTGGGTCCATCTGGGTTATTCCTCTGGTTACTGGGTCGATATCGGGGTATCGATATCGGGGTCTAAATATTATGTAGAGCATCCGTTGATATTTAGATATCCACCCCTATTAGGGCGCAACCCAGATAAGATGCCTTCAGTCAAACATTAATTTCTTTGATGAATCCCAGCGCTCAGTGCTGGATTTTGAGTGAATGGACATGGTTCTGATCACATTTCCGATCCATTGCAGTGCTAACGTTCTAACTCATCATAAAACGACTCTACCCAGGGCAACTGGGCTAAATCTTCAAAGGTAACGGAGCGACGCTGATCTAACTCTTGCATTCGTCTTTTTTCCGCATAGAGTTGTTGTTGATAACGTTCGCACAATTCCGGCGCAACGCTGATATCGGTCTGTTGCCACAAATCGCGGAAATGCTGATAGCGTTTTTCACACATCACCCGTTCCAAACAGTCCGCCGCCGCCTGGATCACTAAGGGGGCACGCAAAATATCCCGTTTCGTTTTTTCATCCAGTTGAAACAAGTGGGAAACCTGCTCCAGTTGATTGTCGGCTCCCGGAATGGTTGTTTCCACACAGGCGTAACGGAGTTGGGAAATTAAATCCCAGGTGCTATCCCCAGGTTCGGAATTTGGATCGGTGCCCTGGTGAGGGGGGGGAGTGTTGGCGATCGCCAAAATCGTGCGCCAGAGAAACCGATGATGGGAAAAAATAAACTGCAAATCCCGCTCATCCAAGGCATCAATCACCGCCTGTCGATAGGATGACGCATGGAGGTACACCCGCAGCAGGGTCGCCTCGGCCTGTTCCAGAAAGTCCACCGGACCCACTAAGGTCTTGGGCACTTCCGCCCCATCGGGGGACTTGCGCCGCTGCCGCCGCACCTGGGCGAGGAGATTATCCGCCAACAAGGGCACCAAACGACTATCCCCCTGGCTCAATAGTTCCGCACACTGCCGCACGTAGTGGGTGCGGGTGGTGGCATTGGAAATCTCGCTCAACAGTTCTACAGCCTCTTGGCTGACCTGTTGAAAGTGATCCGCCTGAGTCAGATTTTTCTGGTGAAAAAGCTGCTGAATTTGCCAATCCAGCCACAGGGGGGCTTGTTGGATCAGCGTTTGATAGTCGGCGGCACTGTGGGATTGCAAAAATTCGTCGGGGTCTTTGCCTGATGGGATGGTTAGCACTCGCAACTGCACATCGCCCCCATAGGCCAGTTCCGCTGCTTCGCCAATGGCACGGTTGGCGGCTTTGATTCCAGCGGTATCGGCATCAAAGTTAAGGATAACTTGTTTGGAATCGGTATAGCGCAGCAGTTGCTTGACTTGCCCCACGTTCAGCGCCGTTCCCAGGGAGGCTACGGCATTGGCGAGTCCAGCGGCATGGAGGGCAATGACATCAAAATAACCTTCCACCACGATGGCACAGTCGGCTTGGGCGATCGCCTGTTTAGCCCGATCCAGACCAAATAATGTTTTTCCTTTGTCAAATAATTCCGTGTCAGGGGAATTGAGATATTTGGGCTGGGCATCGGATAGGGTGCGGCCCCCAAAGCCAATCACCCGGCCCTGTAAGTCGTGAATCGGAATCATGAGGCGATCGCGAAACCGATCATAATGTCCCCCTCCCTGTTGCCGGGGGACAATCAACCCCGCCTGTTCCACCAAGGGCACGGGGTAATGCTTTTGCTCCACCAAGTAACCATAGAGCGTTTGCCATCCCCCCGGTGCATACCCCAGTTGGAACTGTTGAATCGTTTCTGGGGTTAAAGAGCGGCTAGATTGCAGATAGTCCAGCGCTGCCCTACCCTGGGGTTGCTGGAGGGCATGTTGATAAAAGCGGGCCGTGAGGGCCAGAATCTCATAAAGTTGCTCCCGCAGCGAGAGCTTTTGCTGAAATTCCCGCCGTTTGGCTGGCTCTAGGGTTTGAACAGAGATTTGATAGCGCCGTGCCAGTCCCAACACTACCTCGCTAAAGGATTGCTTGCCGATTTCCATCAAAAATTTGATGGCATTGCCCCCAGCCCCACAGCTAAAGCAGTAGTAAAACTGTTTGCCGGGACTGACACTAAAACTAGGGGACTTATCGTCGTGAAAGGGACAAAGGCCGACAAAATCTTTGCCCTGCTTCCGCAAAACAACGTGATCCGAGACAATATCAACAATATCGGCTCGTTCCTTAACCTGTTCAACCGTGTCGGGGTGAAGACGCGGAACCTGCATCAGCCGCTGCACTCCTATCAGTGGTCCTAAAATCGAAAAACTCATGGTGTTTTAAGCCAAAACGCCACGAGTTCTGCAAAGTCAATGTATCCAATCTCAGCGACCAATGCCTCAAGTTCGCTAAGTCAATGCCTCAATCGGGCTAGATTAGAGGCCGGGGATATTTAAACCACCCGTCAACTCTTCCATGCGATCGCGCATCGTCTTAGTGGATTTATCGTAGGCATCTTTCATCGCGGCAATGACCAAATCAGACAGCACCTCAGCCCCCTCTTCCAACACCTCCGGAGCAATTTCAACGCTACGGGGTTCCTGGTTGCCGCTCAGCACCACTTTGACCATACCGCCTCCGGCTTGGCCTTCAATATTCATTTGCTCCAGTTCTTCCTGGAGTTGCTTTGCGCCCTCCTGAACCTGTTGTGCTTTCTTAAACGCTTCGGATAACTCCTTCATTTTGCCGAGACCGAAGCCAAATCCTTGACCTTTTGACATAATTTTCGTGATTATCTGTATCGTATGGAATATAACATCTAAAACCTTAACATCCCTTTCCTGATATGAGGCCCTTAATCAGGGTAGATCAGGGGAAATGATTCAGCAGCTCTCTAAACTAACGAGTTTCAAGCCTGCATTCATGGTCCTAGAACTGGCCCATAAATTTCACTTCGGGATGCAGATGGAGTGACCACTGCTGCTCTATGGTAGCTTGGATATGCTCAATCAAGGTACGAATATCCTGTGCCTTAGCCTGACCCAAATTAAGAATAAAGTTGGCATGGAGGTTAGCCACTTGGGCTGCACCAATTTGATACCCTTTCAGCCCGGTCTGTTCAATTAACCAGCCTGCCGAATGGGACGGCGGGTTGCGAAAGACACTGCCACAATTGGGCATGTTATAGGGCTGGGTGCGATGGCGATAGTCTAAAAATGACCGGGTTCGGGCCAAAACGGCTTCCGGGGGATGGCCCGGTTCCAATTGAAAGGTGGCTTGGGTGACAATCAGTTGGTTCCCCTGCAACATGGAAGTGCGATATTGGAAGCCCAAATCGTCGTGGTTGAGAATCTGTTGTTGATTATCTGGAGATAATACATGGGCGTTGAGGAACACATCCGCCGTACATAACTTGTGTGCCCCAGCATTCATCACCACTGCCCCTCCCACGGTTCCAGGAATCCCTGCGGCCCACTCTAACCCACTCCATCCTTTTTCTGCGGCTTTCCACGCTAGACGGGCAATGGGGTCTCCGGCCCCCACCGTCAATTGACACAGGCTATCATCAAAATGGGCGTGGCGTAAGTAACGAGTCGATAAAACTAGCCCTGAAATGCCGCGATCGCCAACTAAGAGGTTACTACCTGCACCCAACAGGGTAACAGGTTCACTATTTTGATTCGCCCAGTCCAGGCTCAGTTGCAAATCCTGTAGGGTGCGGGGTGCAACATATAGGTCCGCAGGTCCACCAACCTTAAAAGTTGTAAATTTAGCCAGGGAAACCTGACGCTGAATTGAGCAGTTGCCCCGTTCCAGGGTAATCGGCTCAGGGGTGCGCCCCAACACACGCCATGCCCCGGCCCGTTGCTGCCGACCATCAGGGGTAGCCTTACGACGACCTAGATGTTCAGGGGCGGCAGTAGCAGCGCTCACCGTACTACCAATAAGAGATGAGGAAAGATGCGAGAAAGTCATCATCGTAAGGAAAAGAGAGTGATTTTAATTATGCTTGTTGAAGGACTAAGATGCTTGAAGCATTAAGGTTCTTGCAACAATAGAGCTATCCCTATAGAGTAGTTGCACCAATCGAAATGGGAATTGGCTTGTAAAGCTCAAATAACCCGCAACACGCCTCAGTAGCAAAATCATTACATTAAAACAGCTAGGACTTCATCTAAAAAGTGTCAAATGTTGCTCTATAGCTATTTTCGTAAATCATAACAGTCACTTCCGTAACCGCTGTCACTGCTGTTACAAGTGATACTACCATTGGCTAAGCCATGGGGGGTATTCGGTGGTTCCAACCCAAACTACCCCTGAGGCCACCCTTACTATCTACAGTCACATTAAGG
>JAYKIC010000289.1:0-10742 GCA_035284985.1 Leptolyngbyaceae cyanobacterium | reverse complement strand
CGATAAAACGGTCACTCGATAAAACGGTCACGCAACAACCCTAAAGTGGTGGACGGGAGGGGACTCGAACCCCTATCACTCGCTTAGAAGGCGATAACCCTCGCTCGTCGGCCTTTGCAGACAAGGGGTGAACAAGGGGGAAAAGCGTTTTGCCACTTAAACTACCCGCCCCAGATTTAGGTGTGAGTGAGTCCCGGTGTCAGCCATTTCTCATCTCGTTGCATCTAGCATAGGCGGGGATTTTACCCCTACGCTAATGTGGAGATAGCTCAAGGAAATCCTCATCAATCAAGGCGTTCGGAGTTAGGGGTAGGGAAAAACTTAAGGACTCCCCCCAACTTGTACTTTATTTTTTTGCAAGTTCCTTCACTAAAAGTAGCTTGGGAACCAAACGGTTCAAGGGACTTTGATAGTAGCGATAGTAATCCCTTGAATCCGTTTTGTTGGTCAATTAGTCATCATCAATCAGTCATAATTTTGGGTTCCGGCTGGCGTGTGGGAATTTCAATTCGGAATTCTGTCCCTTTCTCTGGGTGGGAATAACATCTCAGGTTGCCCCCATGCCGCTCCACAATAATTTGGTGACTGATGGAAAGTCCCAAGCCTGTCCCTTTTCCGGCAATCTTAGTGGTGAAGAAAGGATCAAATAATCGAGGCAGGACGTGTTCAGGAATACTTGGACCATTATTAGTAATTTGGATCACCGCCATCGGTTGATCCTGGCTCATGCCTACACCAGTTCTGTCTACATCAAGAGAAGTACAAATACGGATAAAGGGTTGGGGTTGGTCTGCTTCTGGGTTGGTCTTGCGCCATTCTTCTAAAGCATCAATGGCGTTACTCAAAATATTCATGAAGACCTGGTTGAGTTGGCTGGCATAACAGTCAATCTCTGGCAACTTGCCATACTCTTTATGGATCTCAATGGCAACATTTCCAGGACGGGGCTTTAACCGATATTGTAAAATTAGCAGGGTGCTATCAATGCCTTCGTGGATATCAACGGGTTTCATTTCCGCTTCATCGAGTCGAGAGAAATTACGCAGAGATAGCACAATCTCACGAATGCGATTCGCTCCTAGATGCATGGATGATAGAAGTTTGGGGAAGTCTTCTTGGATGAATTCTAAATCGGCATCTGCAAGGCGATCGCTCAACTTCGGACTGGGCGACTCCAGTTCCTGGGAAAACTGACTCACCAAATCTAGTAAATCCTGGGCGTATTGGGTGACGCATACTAGATTTCCATAGATAAAATTAACTGGGTTATTGATCTCGTGGGCAACCCCTGCAACCAACTGTCCTAGGCTCGACATTTTCTCACTTTGAATTAACTGGGTCTGGGCCTGTTTGATCGTATTCAGGGCCTGTGATAATTCCTGGGCCTGCTGCCGGGTGTACTCTAGAAGTTCGGCCTGTTTCAATGCAACACTGAGTTGTGATGCCACCTGCCGGATAAATTCAACTTCCGCCGATTGCCACTGTCGGGCCGATGCACATTGGTGAATGCATAATAACCCCCAAAGTTTTGTTCCTTGTAGGAGAGGCACTACAAGATTGGCCCGAATCTGAAACTGGGCTAAGACTTCAACATGGCAATCTTGTAGGCCAGCTTGATAAATATCCTCCACTGCTTGGATACGCCCTTTGGTGTAGTGGGGGGCATAATCTTCTCCAAAACAGTGATCATGGATTTTGGCCGCTAGAACGGATGGGTAAGGGGTTCGTACGTCTTCTGAGACAAATTCACCATCGTCATATCCTGACTCTGGATCAAATCGAAAGATACCAACTCGATCGGCGTTCATGGCCTGCCGGATGGCTGTAGCCGCTGTCTTGAAAATACTTTCAAGATCTAATGATTCCCGAATACGATTGACGACGTTAAATAATGCTTGCTGTTGTTCCGTCTGATATCGCATTTGTTCCAGCAATTTGGCCTGGTATAGAGCAACCCCAAACTGCTCAGCAATCTGACGAATAAATTCAATTTCATCCGACTGCCACTCCCGTGGGCCAGAACATTGGTGAATGCATAACAACCCCCACAGTTTGTCCCGCTTGAGGATCGGCACTGCCAAATTGGCCCGAACTTGGAATTGGGAGAGGACATCAATGTGGCAGTTTTGCAGTCCAGATTGATAAATATCACCGATCGCTTGAACCCGACCGTTGGCGTAGTGCTTTGCATATTGTTCTCCAAAGCAGTGATCGTGAATCTTCGCAGCTAGGGCCGACTCGTAGGGGGCAATCACATCTTCAGAAACAAATTCGCCATCGTCGTAACTTGAGGTGGGATAAAACCAAAACACCCCCACCCGGTCTGCATTCAGCAATTCTCGCACTTCCTTGGCGGTTGTTTCAAAGATTGTGGCTAAATCCAGGGAGGCGCGAATGCGAGCAATCACCTGGGATAGGGCGACCTGGCGAAAGTTAATGGCTACCGAAAGGTTGGGGGCGTTAAGCGCAGTCTCTGATGTGGATATGGGAGAATTAAGGAGGCTCTTGAGAGAATGGGTGTCAGAAGATTCCATTGTTCCAATCGTGAAACGGGACAAAATAGGTAGTTTACGTCAACCAAAATGAGTCAAAGCGAATGCAACCCTTTTAATAGTCTCAAGGGTAAAATGATGATTTCTAAATGAGTAGGGGTATTCGTTTTTATTTTATTTAACTAAAATTTATCTGTTATGAACCTATACTCAGAAAATCATAGCTATCAAGATGAAACTATAGAAAAAACAACAAATTTCTAACTGTTTTTTTTCCTTAAGAAGCTTATTGTATAGCCGTTAGATGGATATATTTTTTTGCTAAGTCTATCTGTAAATTCAAGAAATATTAATCGTGATTTCACGTAACTCTTTTCAACCTTTTACCATTTTTTACTCAAAAGATGCTTGTGGTAATGATGCCAACCGAGACGGAACAGAATTAGTGGCTCGTGGGTAACACAATCTGTAACGGGTCCAGGATGGCCAAAGGGGTTGGATATAATGGCGGTGTTCCTTACCTCTGGTGCAGTGATAACGATGACATCCTCGACAGTTGGTATTTGGTTACGGCGGTTAACGGTGAAGCAGTTTTTGGCTCTTGCGTTGCTCAGTGGGGTGGTGAGTTGTGGGGCACCGCCTGGATATGAGACATCTGTCTCATCTGATGCGGGTGCGTCGATGGAAAGCCCTGTTGCCGCGAACAATAGCTTTGCGGTGGATGACATAGCTGAGGCTGAATTGGTGGCGGATGCAGCCGGGGATGGGTCAGCGGGAGAGAGGCGATCGCTCCCCCAACTGATTAAGCGGGCGGAACTGGATCTAACGGTGGAATCCGTAGACGACACCATCACCACTGTCACCGCCTTAGTGCAACAGCAGGGTGGAGATTTATTGGGTCTGGAAAATTACACCCCTGCTGATGCCACCAGCGAACACACCGCATCCATGGAATTGCGAGTGCCTCAGGCTAGACTGGAAGACACCTTAGCCCAATTGGCTGAGATGGGCCAGGTGAGTCGCCAATCCCTTACCGCTGAAGATGTTTCCAATCAACTGGTGGACTTTGAAGCCCGCCTGAAGAATTTGCGAAAAGCAGAAGAAGTAACCCTCGGTATCATGGAGCGATCGGGTGATATTGGGGATGTCTTGAAAGTAGGGCAAGAACTGCAAAATATTCGGGCTTCCATTGAACAAATTGCAGGTCAGTTAAACTATCTTCGTAATCAAGTGAGCTACTCCACCATTCAACTCAGCTTGGAAAACACCGTACCTGCCACACCGGAAACCTCAACGGTGTTATCCAAGCTAGGTCGCTCTTGGGCTGGGGCAACCCGTTCTTTTACCGACCTCACCCTTGCCCTAGTGCAGGTGGGGATTTGGCTATTGGTTTACATTCCTTATTGGTTGATGCTGGGTGGTCTGGTTTTTCTGGGCTATCGATTCATCCGCCGATCGAAATCGTCATCAGAATCAGATGCTTAAGAGTTTTGCAAAGCTTTAATTTTGACCTAAAAATTGTGTTGTGGCCCAGTTTTTGTGTTACCAATTGACTGACTGTGGCTAAGTGGGCTTATGCATCTAGATGGATGTAGTAATTTTGCTATCCCTTGCGTGGGACTTAAGCCTTGGGATATCTTATATTTTGCGAAATTAATTTTATGAAAGTCGAATACTAAAGTTAGTGTTCTAGTTTGCTTGCTTTAGGGTCATTGATGGGTGCCATGGTAGTAGCAAAACTTGACAATTGGTATTTTATAACGGTGGGATAATCATGAATGAAGCAAGAGGTCCACTGAACAATCGTTCATCAAGGCTAGATTTTCCTAGCATTGTGAGTTCGGAGGCGTTGCAACGGCAAGCATTTTATGACCCATCAGGGGGCGATCGCCCTACCCAGGGGACCAGCACCAATGTGGAAGCCCTTGCCAATTTGGTGCAGGAACTCAACCAACAGAACCATGAACTCCTAAGTCGCGTTGCGGCGTTGGATGCAGAATTGACGCAACATCGCCAAACTCTCAACCGCCCTGCACCGGAACCGCCCAGTTTTGTTGCGAGTGACTATCAAGGGGATTACCCAGGGACATTAGACGAAACGACCCAAGAACAGGTCGCCCATTTGCTGAATCATCTCGAATTTACCCAGCAAGCCAACCAGCGTCAAAGTATTCGGATTGAGTCCCTCTCCGTACAGCTAGAAGATAGCCAAAACCGCATCAGCCAACTGGAGGCAGAAAATCAAGAATTGCAACAGCGCTGTAGCGATCGCCTGTGTCGCCTCAACCAGTTAGATGAAGAATGCCGGGATCTGCGGCTACGGCTCCAGCGCCAGCAGCAATATACCCTCCAATTCAAAGCAGCGCTGGAAAAATGCTTAGAAGTGCCGCCCCCCAGCTACAGTTATGTGGATGGCACCGGGGACTTTACCCTAGCCGCCGCCCCCCCGGAACCAGAGGCTCCAGCCATGGTTGAACCCGTATCTCTACCCGACGATGGCATTGCAGACGACGATATTAACTGGTTTGTCCAGCCCCTTTTTCCCAAAGTCCAACAAATTCAGTCTTGGGCCACGGTGCAACAGGAACGTCGGCGGAAACAGTCCCAACCCATCAACAAACAACCAGAGTATGCGTCATCCTTAGTGGAAGAACATAATGGGGATGTACCCCATCCACGGCTACCCCAAGAGCAAATACCGGAGCACCCGACCCCTACACCCGCCGTATTCCGAAATTTTCCTAAGCCCCGTTTCCAATCAACCCTGTTAAATTTGGCCTATGGTCATGAAACGGTGTCCCCGCCAGGTTTCAACCACCAAGCCTTGGAAATGCCTAATTTTGAATCGACCCAATCGTTGATGGCTAAAGACCTCGCTGTTGAAACCCCGCCCTCCTCAGATTCCGCTGGACAGAACATTGTGGAAGCCCGTGGGCTGGAGCCAAAACAAAAACCATACACCCAAGCTGAAGCGCTATCTGAGAGCCAGCCAGCCTCCCTATCCCCACCAACGTTGGCAGACCAGAAAGCACCAGAAGCGGTGGCCCCATCTCCTGAATTCGGTAAATCCGATTCTGGTGAAATTCCCCCTTTTCCTGCCGAATCGCCGCTTTTTGGCCCCATGGATGCCACAGATGATAAATTGTGGCAAAGCTTGGTCAACTTGATTGACCTGTCGGCGGCTGATGGTCTCAACTTGCCGCCGAATACGCCAACCGCCTTGGAGGGAGTTGGCCAGGGAGAGACCGATTGGGAGCCTCAGTTAGCCCCCCAATCGGCGATAAGTCCAAGGCTGACCGATTCAGTCCCCTCGCCACTAGTGGCTGAAGTTAGCGCCGGGAGTAACGCTGAGCCAGTCACAGATGTGGCACCAGCGATCGCCACCGATCACAGTTCCCCCCCACCCAACCCACAACCAAGTGGATTAGCGACGGATGAGACCTCTGGTGAGGCTCCTAGCGCCCCTGTGGCAAAACGGTCAAAGGTCTCCCATCGCAGTATTGACTTACCATCCTTTCCTCGAATAGCGGTCCCTAGTGCAGCCAGTTCATCCAACTCGACTAGTGCTTAGGCCATCCGTTGGTATATTAGTCCACTCTAGGGGCTGATCCTTCACCACTGTTTTGAAGGTGGCACAGGATAGCTCCACATTAAGCCACTGACCCAGGAGGGCTAGGTCTTGATCAAATATCCTGTGTAAACGTTGCTCTTGCTCAGACGTGAGGGTGGGGCGATCGCGCATACTCCACAAACTGCGAACCCAAGTGCGGAAGGACTTGGGGATCAAGGTCCGTCGCAGCGCTTCTAACATCGGATTTTCCACCAACGCATCCCGCCAAGCACTAGTCCGCATTCGGGCACTGGAAACATTTTGAGCATCCAATTCCTGCCACTTCGGCTCACCCCCATAGCCCAAGAAGTAGCAGATCCGCTCTAGTTCTGCCTGGGGATGGGCAAACAGACGTTCAAAGAATACAGGTAGAACCCGTTCCGGCCCAAACGTATCAAAGTACGGCTGGAGCTGCATCGTGTAGCGGCTATAGTCAATTAACTCTGAAAACTGGTCAACGGCTTGGTTGATTTCAACATCCATGACCCGTTGGGACCACTCATGGACGTACTGCGACACCAACCGATCAATCGGGTGCCGCATCACGTAGATCAATTTGGCATCGGGCAAGGTTTGTTGTAAGCGCTCAATCGTGAGTGGGTAGGTGGGTAACTTGCTGTAGTGGGTGCTGGATTCTCCACACAAATCCGTGGGTGCCGCTGCTTCAAAATGCGACCAGTACCAATCTAATCCCTTGCTATACTCTTCATCATTGCTGAAGAAATTGGGTTCCTTTAGCTCACTCATGAAGATGTTAGGTTGGAGGGCAAGCTGCTCATGGAGGCTGCTGGTGGCGCATTTCATTGCCCCAATGATAATAAAATCAGGTTGCTTCATTAGTTTTCCTTCCCTGGAATCAGCACAGGTTTAAGGGGATTGGTCCAATTCATCCAAATGTCTTGCTCAGCCTTTTGGCAGGTGTGAGGTTGTTTGTTCCCCAGTACTTCCCGCACCCCAGCGATCCCCCGACCCAGCAACCACATTATATTAGCGACCCATAACCCTGGCATTCCATAAAACTTGGAAAAGTAACGGGCACGGGACGCATAGAGATAGGGGCGGGGGCGTTTACGCTGGGCAAGGTCTGACTTAACGGAGCCGCTGCCGCCCCGGAGGTGAACGACTCTGGCGGCTGGGTTGTGTAGCACGGTCCAGCCCAAGTCCCTAGCACGACGGCAATAGTCTACGTCGTCGTAATACATGAAGTATCCTTCATCCATCAGGCCAATTTGTTCAATGACTGCTTTGCGGATTAAGACGCAGGCAAAACTGGTCCAATCCGGCTCGATGGGCTGCTCACTGACCGGGACGGGCACGTTCCAGGGTTTCAATAACTTTGTGATAGGTCCGGTGCCAGCAGCATCAATGAGTTCACTGATGGGGGAGTGATAGTGGAAGCAGCTAATTTGGGGGGTGGCATCGGGCCATTCCAAGCGGGGGCTGACTAACCCCGCCGCTGGATGTTCCGCCAGGGTGGTTAAGAGGGTGGCGATCGCCCCCGGTCTCACAATCGTATCGCTGTTGAGTAACAAATACGCCTCCGCATCAATGGCCTTAATCCCCACATTGTTCCCCGCTGAAAACCCACCATTGACGGGGGAGGGAAGCACTTCGGCCCAAGGGGACCAGTGGTGGGTGGCGATCGCCGTTTGAATTCCCTCCACTGAACCATCATTGGAACAGTTATCAACCACAATCACCCGATGCCCTGTCCCCTCCACCTCCGATTGGAGCGATTGGAGGCAATCAACCACCAACTGGGGCGTTTTGTAATTGAGAATAACAATGGCAAGTTGCATTTTGGCCTATGGATTTTAGTTAATTCAGGTATTAATTCAGATCAAGAATTGGGAAATTTGGACTACTTTAGGTGAGCGGCCTCAATAGCATTGAGCTTCAAACGCACCTGCCGCTGCCAGCGGGTTAAACCTAGCTTGCGGCTCATATAATCAGCTACAAATAAGGGCAATCCATTCCGCTGAATACGGAAAATAAACCGCTTCCACCAATCATGAAATTGTAGACGCTGTTGCAGTCCAGCCGTAATATTCAACCGTGGCAACCCACTCAATTCATATCCCCGTGTCGCTAACATGTCTGCAATACGTGCTTCCACCAACTGGATTTCCCGCTCGGATAACTTACGTCGCCACTGAGCAATGTATTTAGGGTCCGGGGTATCGTAGGTGGTTTGCTGAATATAGTTCATCATTGATGGGCTATAGTTAACTCCGATGAATTCACAAATGCGAGTTAGCTCCTGTGGGGGATTGCTAATCAACGATTCGTAGGTCACGTCCACTCGCCGTTCTGCTGGAACCGCTTCCTGAAGCGTACTCCAAAGCTCCTCGGCTTCAATCCATCGCTCCACTCCAGCCCAGACGTTGCCAGCCCAACCCATTCCAATGGTGGAACGGGCCACATCTCGTCCATCTCGTAAGAGGTGAATAAATCGCGCATTGGGCCATATTCGGAGCAGGCGATCGAAATGGCGATGGACCGTTGCCCCCACAATCGATTTTTGGGAGCGATCGCGGTGTTGTACTAGAAAATCATTAATTAACTCTGGATAACTTAAGTTCTGATTAATTGTCAGTTGACTAGCCCGAAAAATGCGGTGGACATCGAGCCAATCGTAATACTGTTTCAACTGGGGCCATTCATTTTTATCCAGTATGAAATCGACCGCATATTCAAATTCATTTAGCCAGGTGATGTCAGGGTGATGGCTGAGCATCAGGCGTAGAACCGTTGTGCCTGAGCGTTCAGCACCCACTAAAAAGATGGGCTGTTCCAAAAAAGAAACCATAATGTCGCCAGTTAAATATACAGTCAAATAAAATTCAGAACTGAGATCCACCAAGTCATCATTTTGCGGAACAAGGATGAGATTAGGACATCCTCTGTAGGATAGCTCTACTCCGAAAAATTAATCAAGTTTCAGTGTGCCAACCACTTAAGTCCCAATAATCTAATACAGACCCATTTAGTTCAGTCCAGAAATTTCAAAGCTTCAGCGGTCCTTAGCCATTCCTTAAATCGTTGGTACAGGGGTTTTAATCAGAGATTTTCCCTCAAAATAATCCGGCAGTGATGTGCCCATTAGCTGCATGATGGTAGGGGCGAGATCGAGGGCATGGCCTTCAGTCAAGGTTGAACCCGCTTCGACCCTATCGCCCTTGGTCACGATAAAACCCTGTGATCGATGACTTCCCGTCCGCAGGAATGGCACAGGACCGATCCGACCTAAGCCATCAATCGTGACCCCATCAGCTACGGTTTTCTCTTGCCAAATCACTACAAGGTCTGCATCGGGCAAATGGGGATCATCATCTAAGGGATTTTGGCGGGTTTGGTCAACTCGCTCCACCATCGGTTGACCCGTCCGTGCATCCTTCATTTTTTGCAGTATCCTGATAATCTCGGCACACACCGTATGGTATTCGGCGGGTTCAACAATACCCTGGGCATCCCGCCCCTTCAGGTTAATGCGGATAAATCCTTCTGAAAAACTAGGTAAGGCAAAGGCTTTCATCTGGGGCCACATACTGCTATACCAAATCGCGGGTTGGAAGGGTTGAGTTACGCCATGTTTTTTTAACCAGAAAGGCGATCGCAACTTCAACTCCTGAGGGTTATCCAGGTAATTCGCCAAACGATTCACAACCCGTTGTGGTAGCACTGACCGGAGAAACTGTCGGAGCGGATTAGGATCGTAGTGCAAATTCCACACAGTCTTAGCCCAACCGTTTTTCCGTGCCTTTTCATCGGTAATGTAGCGTCCCCCAACCATTCTGCCTGGTCCAGGGGCAATGCCTTGCCGTTCTGGAAAATTAAACCGATACATCAATTCAGGGAGGAAAAGCAAACTAGGCAAATCCACCGTGTTTGCCCCCATGCCATGGGCAGAAAATACTATCACTTGAGCATCACTGGGAGCCTTAGCCAGAATGTCGCCAATGCCCTTGTCAATGGCTTGAAACACTTCCAGCATAGGATTGGTTTCAAAGTAGGTATGGAACTCGTCGTACAAAGGATGATTAGGTTGACTGATATGCCAAAAATAATGCCCAGCGACATGGACCTCCCCAAAAGCCGTCAGGAAAAAATCCCAGGCTTCCCGCTGAATCAGATCTTGGCAAATCTGGGCACGGCGTTCAATGCCTGTGATCAGATGCTGAAATAGAGTTTTCAATGCCGAAATATTCAGAGTATCCACAACATCCTTCCGGAGAACCGGATGTTCACCATATTTTTCCACCACCTCTTGAAAGAGGGAAACTGGACTAGAATGACTTGGTCCTTGAGGCGAGTGGGCACCCCAAGCCATTAGTTGAATCCCATTGAGTCCTTCCAGTAAACGAGCATGGGGCATATCAACAATGGCCACTCGTTTATTGGGGTCTATAGCGTAAAAGGGTGGATAGTGGGAATAATCATAGGCTTCCACGACTTCCACGGTGTAGGTTTCTTGATAATACTTGAGTGGAGACCAGTAGCCCGTTTTATGGGGGGAACATCCAGTGAGGAAGGTTGTCCAAGGTGTTTCCTCTCGGTAATGGTCAAAGGTTTTCAACCGACCGTAAGCGCCTTTTTCCCGTAACTGCCGAATATTCTGGAGATACCCCTGTGCCATCCAT
>JAYKIC010000288.1:0-12142 GCA_035284985.1 Leptolyngbyaceae cyanobacterium | reverse complement strand
CAGGGGAAAAACTAGCCTTACCAAACATAACATGAACGATGCCCGATTTATCAGCCCGGAATTCAAGTTTCCCTGCTTTAAAGTCGCTAATCGCCTGGGCAACATCAAAGGTAACGGTTCCCCCCTTAGGCGAGGGCATCAATCCCCGTGGACCCAAAAGACGACCCAACTTAGCCACCTGAGGCATCATATCTGGGGTCGCAATCATTACGTCAAAGTCCAACACCTGATCTTTTTGAATCGCTGCGATCAGTTCTTCAGATCCGACAATATCAGCACCAGCCTCTGAAGCTTCTGCCACTTTCTCCCCACGGGCCACCACGGCGACCCTTACCGATTGTCCGGTTCCCTTTGGTAGAGCCACAGTGGTTCGGAGTTGTTGATCCGTGTACTTGGGATCAATGCCAAGGCGAATATGGGCCTCTGCTGATTCATCAAACTTAGCCGTTGCGGTTTCTTTCAGTAAGGTCAGGGCTTCCAGGGGAGCATAAGCCTTATCCTCCACCTTCTCCAGCAATTCCCGTAACCGACGTGATACTTTTCCTGCCATTTTTCCTCCTGGGGTCCAAACGAAGTTAAATCCTCTCCCCCGTATAGGTAATTGTTTACGCTGTCAGAATGGTTAAGTGGTCTTAACCCAACCTAATTATGCAGTAATAATCTGCATTTAGTCTCTGCATTCAGTCTAAGGATAGGGAGCGATCGCTAGTCAGCAACCGTGACTCCCATGTTGCGGGCCGTACCCTCAATAATGTTCATTGCCGCCTCAATGTCATTAGCATTGAGATCAGGCAGCTTGGTCTGGGCAATATTGCGGAGCTGATCACGAGTAATAGAGCCGACCTTCGCTTTATTTGGCTCACCCGAACCCTTTTCAATCCCTGCCGCCTTTTTAATTAAGACCGATGCAGGTGGAGTTTTGAGAATAAACGTAAAACTCCGATCCTCAAACACCGAAATTTCGACTGGCACAACCATTCCAACCTGATCCGCAGTCCTAGCATTATATTCCTTGCAGAAGGCCATAATATTCACACCATGCTGACCCAATGCGGGACCGATAGGTGGAGCGGGGTTGGCCTTACCCGCAGGAATCGCTAACTTAATTAATGCAACAACTTTCTTTGCCATCTATCCCTTCACTATACGTATCCTAACTTTGCTTTTGAACCTGATTAAGCTCCAACTCTACGGGGGTATCTCGTCCAAAAATCGACAACAGTGCCTTTAACTTGCTCCGCTCTGGACTGACCTCGATCACCTCACCCTCAAAGTCTTTGAAAGGCCCAGACAAGACTAAAATCTTATCACCTTCTGCCATATCAATCTTGACAACAGGAGTTTCTTCCTCAACTTGTTTGAAGATCCGCTCCACTTCGGCATGGCTGAGGGGCATAGGCTTAACGTGCCCTCGTCCCCGACCATAACGCCGCTTCTGCTCAGCTCCCACAAAATTAATGACGTTTGGCGTATTTTTCACCACCTGCCAGGCATGATCGTCCATAACCATGCGAATCAGCACATAGCCAGGAAACACCTTCTCCGCAATCTCCCTCGGCTTACCTGTCTTCTGGGGTTTCAGAATGGTAGCCTGAGGAATCTGAATGTCCAAAATATACTGGGCGACCTCTAGGGTTTCAATCCGCTGTTCCAAGTTCATTTTGACCCGTCGTTCACACCCAGAAGCCACCTGAACCGCATACCAGCGAGCACTTCTTGAACGTACTGAGTCGGATGCATCTTGTTCACCATCCTGCTCAAAATACTCCTCCTCAGCGCCCCTAAGACCATCGCCTTCAAAATCTAGATTTTCAGAATCATCTGAGGAAAAAACCATGTTAGAACACCTGCCTAGCAGCCCAACCAAATAATGCATCTACGAGATAGATGATGGTTGCCGACAAAGATACCATTAAGATAACGGCTAAAGATTCACTAATCAATTGCTGGCGACTGGGCCAGACAACTTTTCCCAATTCTTCCTTGGTACCCTGGAGAAAAACTTTCAGATCAAAACCTGAAGAATCTCCGTTTGCTACCTTTTCATCTTTCGCCTTTGCCACAACCCTTCACTCTCCTATCCCTATCATCAACAACCCAGAGGTTCACCTTTTTACAGGCCCATGAAGCCCACGACTGAAAAGTAGTAAAGCCGCAGTCTAAAATTATCGCGTTGAATAGCCACAGTCCCCAGCACCTACTTTTCAATACTGAGGTCATCACTATTCAAGCGGTACTCAGGAAAGCGCGCCCTGGAGGACTCGAACCCCCGACATCAGGTTTTGGAGACCTGCGTTCTACCAACTGAACTAAGGACGCATTATGTTCAATGGGTTAAGCCACCTCTTATAGCGTACCACTACATTACTCAGAAGTGGAAATTAACCCCAGGTACCGACCTAAATAATGATGACAAATTGAAACCGCAAGAGACTTGAGAAACCGACTGCCCCAGTGAGCATAACGAAGCGAGATACGATTGCATCCCTGAGTCGTTTGACTAAATGGATATTGCCGTGAATGTCTAGAGTGCGCGGTCAAAACGCTGTTTCAGGCGGGTTGCCTTACCAACGCGATCGCGCAAGTAGTAAAGCTTCGCTCTCCTAGCCTTACCCCGTCTTAACACCTGAATTGAAGCCACTTTGGGCGAGTGTAGCAAGAATACTCGCTCTACCCCAACCCCTTGAAAGATCCGACGAACCGTAATGGTTTTGTTGATACCACTACGCCGCATGGCAATAACGGTACCTTCGTAAGGCTGGACCCGCTCCTTGCCCCCCTCACTAATCCGAACCCCAACTCTGATCGTGTCACCAATATAAATCGTTGGCAGATCAGTTTTTATATGCTTCTCTTCAATCGAAGCGATAATCTCTTGCGCGTTCATGGTTGTAAAAAAAAACTCACGGTCTTTAATAATAGACTAGGAGTGGGACGATAGTAAAGGGGGCAAGTTGAATTAGTTGAATTGGCTGGAGTTCTGGTTCCGTATGCCCGACTCACCAGGGAATCTGATGGCCATCCCAGGAAAAGAAGTGGCCACTATCTTCTTGCTTCAGTTGACTGATGACCGTCAGCAGTAATGAGACCGTTTTTTTCACCGAAAAGAGCTTTTGAGAAGGAACATTTTTTTGGAAGGGTTTGGACAGGCGAGTGTCGGTGGTTCCCGGATGAAGCACAACAACGATGGTGTTGGGGCTTTTCCGCCCATATTCAATGGCGGCGGTCCGCATAAACATGTTGAGGGCCGCTTTGGAGGCTCGATATCCGTACCATCCCCCCAGGTAGTTATCACCAATGCTACCGATTTTGGCGGAAATGGTCGCTAAAATACTGCGATCGCTCCCTTTCAACAGGGGTACCAGATGTTTGGCCAACAACACCGGACCAATACTATTGATCTGAAAATAGCGGTTCAGGTGGTCCGCATTAAGTTGACGCAAACTTTTCTCCGGTTGGATAGTGGCATCGTGTAAAAAGCCGACGCAGTTGACCACGAGGTGGAGTTGGGGCACGGCTGTTTTAAGGGTGGCAACCGCAGCGATGATATCAGCCTCGTTGGTAAGGTCTAGGGCCATACATTGGAGGCGATCGCCCACCGTTTCCTGCAACGCGATTAAATTAGCCGCCCGCTCTGCACTACGATAGGTGGCATACACTCTTTTGACCGGGGTTTCTTGGAGCAAGGCTTGGACAAAGCCATAGCCGATGCCTTGACTCGCCCCCACAATCAGGACGTAGGCTTCTGGAATGGAATCAAACATAACAAATGGTTTCACTGAGTAAAACAGGTGGCTAGCAATGTCAAATCAAGCACAGGCTGGAATCGTCTATCTATTGGGGGCAGGGCCGGGACAACTAGCCTATCTAACCGTAGCCGCCCAACAAATTTTAACCCAGGCTCAAGTGTTGGTTTACGATGCCTTAGTGGATGAGCAACTGACCCAACTCATCCCGCCCAGTTGCCGACAAATCGATGTGGGGAAACGGGGGGGACAACCCAGTACGTCCCAAGCGGATATCAATCAACTGTTAGTTGAGCAGTGCCAACAAGGCCAGCGGGTGGTCCGGCTCAAAAGTGGCGATCCCTTCATCTTTGGGCGCTGTGTGGCGGAAATTGAAGCCTTAAAACAGGCGAACTGCGCCTTTGAGGTGGTGCCAGGGCTGTCCTCGGCGTTAGTCGCCCCCCTATTGGCGCGGATTCCCTTGACTGATCCCGTACTGAGCCGCTCGTTTACCGTGTTGACCGCCCATGACCCGGAAGCGTTGAATTGGGATGCGCTGGCTCAGTTAGATACCCTGGTAATTTTGATGGGCACTCGCCATCTGGCGACCATTGTGGAACGATTACAACAGGGGGGGCGATCGCCCCGGACCCCCATTGCCATTATTCGCTGGGCCAGCCAACCCCAGGAAACGATATGGGTGGGCACACTGGAATCCATTGTGCAACAAACCTCCCGTCAATCCCTATCCCCAGCCGTGATCGTCATTGGAGAAGTCGTGAATTTGAGGGACTACCTGCTCTAGGGGTGACGTTAGTGCAGCTCCGCATGATTTAGTAAGATAATAACCCTGATGTTTTTCTGGAGGATGGGGTGTGGTATCACAAGATGCGGAACCGCGATCGCTACCATTGGCAGGCCAAACGATTTTGGTGACACGATCGGCGGGACAATCGGGGACATTTAGCGATCGCCTCCAATCCCAAGGGGCCAGGGTCGTGGAAATGCCTGCACTAGAAATTGGGCCACCCTCCAGTTGGGCAGCCTTGGATGAAGCGATCGCCACCCTTTCCACCTACGACTGGCTCATCCTCACCTCTGCCAACGGAGTCAACGCCGTTTTTGAGCGCCTCCAGCACCACCACGATCCCAACCCATTATTAGCATCCATCAAAATTGCCGTTGTGGGGAGGAAAACAGCCCAAAGCTTACGCCAGCACGGGTACGAACCCGATTTTATTCCGCCGGATTTCGTTGCTGATTCCTTAATCGCCCATTTCCCCAACCCTAATCAGTTAGCCCAGATGCGGATATTATTTCCCCGCGTTGAAACAGGAGGTCGAGATGTTTTAGTGAAAGAATTAACGGCCCAAGGCGCAACAGTTGTTGAAGTTCCGGCTTATCAATCCGGTTGCCCAGCCACAATTGATCCCCAAGCGTTAGCCGCCCTACGGTCAAAACAGGTGGATGCTATCACCTTTGCGAGTTCCAAAACCGTGCGCTGCTTTTACCGCCTACTCAACGATGCTGCGGCACAAGACACCACGGAACCGTCGATTAGTCCAAATGCAGTCAATGGGGGTGAACTGCAATCTTGGCTGACCTCCGTTTGTATCGCCTCCATTGGGCCTCAAACCTCCTTAACCTGTCAAGAGTTGTTAGGGCGGGTGGATGTGGAAGCGACGGAATATACCCTGGAGGGCTTAACGGATTCGTTAATCCGATGGGGCAGCGTTCGTCCTTATTTTAAGTAGGGCCTTAGACATTTTTTGCTGATTTCATGGGACTTTGCTTATAAATTTAGATAAAGAGGAGATTCAACATAGAGAAGTTATTTTCAAAGTTTCACCAAGGGCATGATTCAGGATGAACAATTGGCACACTAATTTGAATAAACGCTTAGGCCAAGACTCACATTCCAGTAACGGCCCCAACAATCATGACCCCGAAACACTCCCCGAAACTGATGCTGTTCCCCAACGCATTATTGGCCTGACGGGGGGCATTGGCATGGGGAAATCCACCGTATCCCGATATTTGGAACAGCGTTATCATATTCCGGTGATCGATGCTGATCTGCTGTCCCGAGATGCAGTAACGCAAGGCACACCGATTTTGGCGGCGATCGCCCAACGATACGGTCAAGCCATTCTGCGACCCAACGGCGAGTTAGATCGGGCACGCCTTGCTGATATTGTGTTTCAATGCTCATCCGAACGACTATGGCTGGATCAACAAATTCATCCCTATGTGCGTCATCGCATTGAAACGGCCCTCAGTCAACCAGAGACCCTTGCCCCCATTATTTTGTTAGCCATCCCCCTGCTATTTGAAGCAAGAATGACGGATTTGGCTACTGAAATTTGGGTAGTGTGGTGTGATAGAGAACAACAAATTGACCGGATAATTCAACGTTCTGTCAGATTAAGTCAGCAAGACGGGACTTTGCCGCTGAGTCGGGAGCAGGTCATTGCTCGCATCCAGACTCAAATGGATATCCAGAAAAAAATCCGGCACGCCAATGTTGTGCTGGATAATTCCCGCTCTTTAGAGAATTTGTATTGTAGCATCGACCAGGCCATTGGAGTAACCGATCCATCCTGCCTCAAATCAGAGTAACGGATAGCTCTATGCCTTACAGCCTCAAGCCAAGAAAATTAGGGTATATCAGTCTGAACAGAGCGGATTCCGTCTAGGTCGATCTTAGAAAACGCTAATCAAGTTACAGTCTTAGACTGATCGCTACTTCAGAATCGCTCGTTTAAGATCTGCTTTATCTAAATCAACTCCAGTCAAGTTGGCTTGGCGCAGGTTAGCTCGTATAAAACTAGTATTGTCCACCTTGACATTGCTCAGATCCACATCCTGCAAATTTGCCCCCCTAAAGGTTGTTCCTGTTAATTGGGCCTCAATTAAAATGGCTCCTTGAAGATTAGCAAAACTCAAGTCGGCATAACTTAAATTCACGCCTACCAAATAAGCATCGGTCAGATCGGCCTTGCGGAGGTCGGCATAGCTCAAATCAGCATCGACTAAGATGGCTCGATGTAAGTCGGCTTCCTGTAAGTCAATGCCAACTAATTGGGCCTCACTGAGGTCTGCCTCTTGCAGTTCCGGTCGCTGAGAAGCGCTTTGTCGCCAGCGGTTCCAGGATTCTACGCCATATTGCAACTGGTTGAGGTGATCTGAATTTGCCACGATTTTGCCAGAATTGTAAAGACTATTGAAGGGACAGCGGAATGACCTGTAAGAAACAACTACGTCAGCGCCTCTTGGCTCAACGCCAAGCCATGTCAACGGTAACATGGCAACAAAAAAGTGACGCAATTTGCCATTACTTACAGGATTCAAAAGTGATTGGCGCTGCCAGGATGATTTTAGCCTATGCCAGCTTTCGGCAAGAACCGGATTTGATGCCGTTGTGGCGATCGCTCCTGTCTCAGTCCCAGGACCAGCGATCGCACCCATCTCCTGTCACTGTAGGTCTCCCCCGCTGTCAAGGTAAAACCTTAGTCTGGCACCAGTGGCACCCGCTGGAATCACCCGCCCTTCAACCTGGTGCTTACGGCATTCTGGAACCTGCTGCCCACCTGCCTACGATTGATCCCACAAGATTAGGACCACAAGATGTAATTTTGGTGCCAGCGGTGGGGTGCGATCGCTACGGCTATCGTCTCGGCTACGGCGGTGGCTTTTACGATCGCCTCCTAGGCATCTCCCCCTGGAAGACCATGACCACCATCGGGATTACGTTTGACTTCAGCCTCACGGATCGTCTGCCCATCGAGCCGTGGGATCAGCCCCTTACCACCATTTGCACCGAGTCGGGTTTGATGATTCCAACTCAGGACAGATCATGAATGGGGAAAGATGCGTTATTGTTAGGCTAAATTATTAACATTTATCATTTTTACTGGATGGTATTTTAATAAATCTTGCATTTCTTCGATTTATTGTTTTCTATGCATATCATAGAGCCTGAGGATTGAGTCACTAGGCTAGGGTTCATGCCATTGGATAAGCATAGGATTAGACTGCATGAAGAATCAGTTTGACCTGCAACTACCACCTCAGATTTTTGCTGAAGTCGTTCTTCGTTCCCAAAGCGGAGAATCACTGTTGCGCTCTGCTAAGGTCATTACTAGCGAAACAGTGTCTTTGTTTCATGCACCCAATGATGTCCGGTTAGAAGCCGCGCAGCGATTACGGGCTGCGGGATTTGAAGTGCTGGATATTGGACAATTCTCAATTAATGTTGCGGCCCCTCCAGCGGTGTATGAGCGATCGCTCGGTGCCCAACTGGAAATGGTACAGCGCCCTGTGGTCAAAGCGGGGCAGGCAACCATGGCGGAATTTGTCAATTCCGCCGATCCGGCTCCCCTAGGGGAAATCCATATTGCTGGCACAGGTTGGAGCGATATTCTTGATGGAGTGGCAATTAATAACCCCGCCTATTACCTGCGCCAACAACAAACTCTGCACCAAGCCACAACCAGTGGCACCCCACCCCCAACCCCAACCCACTATTTGCAGGTGCCGCATGATTTAGCGCAGGAGTTGGGGGCAACCTTAGCCCATCAGCGAGGGATTACGGGCAAAGGGGTGACGGTGGTGGTGGTGGATACGGGCTGTGATATTAGTCACGGTTATTTTAAGCGCCATGGCTATGACATTCGGGTGGAATTGGGACCAGGGGCCACCAATCCCACCTTGGATGCCAATGGGCATGGGACGGGCATTGTGGCCAATGTGTTGGCGATCGCCCCCCATGCCTCTGTCACCATGGTGAAGGCGGATGTGGCCGTGGGCCAGAACCACCACAATATCAACTCCACCGCCGCATTTCGTAAGGCCATGGCGTTAAACCCCGATATTATTTCCTGTAGCTGGGGATCGGATTTACGCAGTCCGCATCAATTGTCATCCTCCCATAAGGTGTTGGCAGGGGCGATCGCCGAGGCCGTGCGCCGGGGCATTGTGGTGATATTCGCCGCTGGCAATGGTCAATGGGGCTTTCCAGCCCAACACCCCGACGTGATTGCAGTGGGCGGCGTGTACAAACACCTGGAAGGTTCCCTCAAAGGCCACTTGGAAGCCAGCAACTACGCCAGTAGCTTCATCAGCGCCATCTATCCCAATCGCCGGGTACCCGATGTGTGCGGACTCGTCGGCCAACTGCCCAACGCCGCCTACATCATGCTGCCCGTGCCCTCCGGTAGCCCTACGGACTGGAACCGCTCGGTCATGGGGGACGAAACAGCCCAGAACGATGGCTGGGCCGCCTTCAGCGGCACCTCATCCGCCGCGCCCCAATTGGCTGGAGCCTGTGCCCTCTTGGAACAGTTTGTCCCCGGTCTACCGCCGCTGAAGATCAAAGAAATCTTGCAAGACACCGCTGAAGATATTTTGGAGGGCGGCAGTAATCCCAGTACGGGGAGCGGCCAAGCACGGGCAGGGCCAGATTTAGCCACCGGAGCAGGGCTAGCTGCCGCATCCAAGGCCATGGAAGCCGCTCAAAAATCTCAATCTCAATCAGTCAGCCATTTTGACATACCAGTTCCAACAGCAAGTGGCACTGTAAGCAATATAAACACCCAAGCCAATATCAGGAAACTACAACCTAAAAGGAAAGTTAAAACCATGTCTCTTGATGATTCAACATTACGTCAACTCCGCAAAAAAATAGATGAAATTCAAATCGATCTTAATACCTACTTAAAAACTCTCCTAGGTGGAGAAATCAACAAAGATTTTCACGATCTACAATTAGTAATTAGTGAGAGGAACTTTATCGAAAGAGATTCTGATTTTGAAGCAATCTCCTATTCACTGAAGGTTCTTCGAGAATTAATTCAACCAAATAAGTCTAAAATCGAAGTGACTGCTGATCAAAAACAGGAAATTAATACTTTCATTAATGCATCGATTAAAGAATATGATGATTTCAAGAAAAAAATAAAGAAGAAACATCTTTTTGCGGCAAAGAATTTATTGAGGAAAGATAAATGTAAAGGGCTAGCTCATAAAATTCTCTTGAAAGCAATACAGTTATCTGGTGAGGGAAAATATGAAACTTGGGAAATCAAAGGTAAAGATAAAGAAGGTGAGAATATTAGTTATTCCGTTACAGCAGAAAACGTAGCAAAGCTTACTACAAAAGAGGTAGGTAGCTTAACAGTAATTACTGGCATTGATGGTCTAACTCAATTAGAATCAGCTAGACTTCGGCAGATTAGCTTGGGTACGAAGGTTGCGAATGTTAATTCAGATATAGATGCAACTTCAGATACAGCGGCAACTGATACTAGTAAAGTTTATAGCACTAAATCAGGAAAGCTGTTCTACCAAGGAATTCCTATTCCAAAAGATTTTGTCACGGTTAACAATGATACCATAATAGCTAAAGATCCTTCTAGGCTAGAAGTAGCAACGATTCAAGTACAAGTAGTAGGTGACTTCCACAGAAAAAAAGTTGAAGATATCAAAGATATGATTCTCAGCTATACGTGTACTGATTTGGATGAAATTGCAGAATTAGCATCTAAAATTCTATCTGGTTATGATCCTGAGACAGTTTTTTGGCCTAATTTTACAAATGAAATGCTTTTTGACCGGGATGTCGAAATTAATGGTATGCATTGTGAGAGATTAGAATCAGAAATTAATATAGCTCAATGTTCAGATGGTTATAAATACAGTTTCCAGAATGGGAAATGGTCTAAAATAGTGAATTTTGAATGATTCTTGTAAAGATATTTTTGATAAACACATTTAGATTATTTTTGTTGAGACTTAACAATCTCTGTCTCCAGGAACATTAAGATAGCTTGGCAGGGTTGTATTGCAAAGCGTTACATCTTGAAACTGTTCTATTTTTAGTTCTTCGACTCCTAAGAGATTTGCATTGGTTAAATCGCTACCATGCAGATTGGCCTCAAACAGTATTGCACTCTGAAAATCTACCCCTGAGAGGTTTGCACCCTTCAAGTTTGCACCAAGTAAGTCAGCACAATGGTCTTGTGAACATCCAAAATCAGAGTCAATTAGAATAGAATTCTCTAAATTAGCTTGTACAAGAAGAACTCCTTGAAAGTTTGAATTTCTAATTCTAGCTCCTTTGAAATTTGCCGCAGCAAGATTAGCATTTTCAAAACGTGAATCAGAAAGTGTTGCATCTGAAAGATTGATTTTATGTAGAGATTCTTCGCACACATTAATCTTCTTTAGCTCATACTTATATCCAGTTAAAATCATATAATTCAGTAGAAATTTAATACCACGATCGGGTTGGCAATCATTTGTTCTTGATAAAATTAAATCTGCTCTCTCTATAAGTAGAAAGTGTAGAAATAGAATAGTACCCATTAGGGGAAAAATGAGAAATGCCCCGAGGGAACGACTTTGACTAATTCGTCTCTTCCTCACTCCCTTTTCAATAAACTCGATCGCCACCCTAGACAATGCCGTTACTCGATTGTTCTCATGGGTTTTCATAAACGCTTTAGCATCCTGCAACGGGCGACCTTGCAATAGATAGCCCTTGGGTTTTCCTTGACGTGCCCATTCTTCCGCAGCGCGATCGATCTTATGTTTTTGGCGCAGGGCATCACGGCATTCCGCAATCCACTCTTTCAACTGCCCCCAACTGCGGAGCAGCGCTTCATGGGCCACTTCCACCACCTCGCCCTGTTCCTTATCAAAGGATGTCACTAAAAATCGGACTTTGGCAGCGGCAAAACGATTGATAATCGCCTCGACTTGGGGAGCGTCGTTCTCACTGGTAATCAACTCCGTCTTGGTGGCACGGCGGCGAGTAACCTCGCTGGTTCCATCCACCTGCACCAATGCCACAAAAATCCGGGGGGCGATCGCCCTCTCCTCCTCATTCAACTTTTGGTACAACTGCTGGGCCTCATCCGCCAACGCCCCACCGACCCCACCAATCCGTTCCAGGGTCTCCAGGGGATGATAGCCTTGCTCCAACCCATCCCACATGCGTGTAAGAGCCACCTGAAGTAGGGGCAAGGTACCCTGACGACCCTGGGTTTGTTCCACCAACAATTGAATAGTGGCGGGATCGAGTTCGTGGCCTGCCCGTCTTGCGGGTTCAGCGATCGCCCCCTTCAATTCCTCCGGCTGCATCATCGGCACAAAATAGCCCTGCTCAGAGATCAGAGCATTAAGGGCGAGATGTTGCTGGGTTTCACCTAAAAAATCGCTGCGGAGGGTGAGAATAACCGATACGTGCTGGGTGCGATCGCCCGCAGCGTGGAGTAAATTGGCCACAAACGCATCCCGATGCTGAGTATCGGGACAAAGGGTGTAAATTTCCTCAAACTGATCCACCAAAATAATCAACGGTGACGTTTCGATTTGGGGAAAAGCATCAGCAATCCGTCGCAGTCCGTCAAACTCTC
>JAYKIC010000287.1:0-11955 GCA_035284985.1 Leptolyngbyaceae cyanobacterium | reverse complement strand
TATGAGGAAGGAGTATGATTTTTCCACTGGAAAACGTGGTGCCATTATCCCATCGACAGGTAAAACGCGAATCACAATTTATTTAGATGACGATATTTTAGATAGTTTTCGAGCGCGTGCCAAAGCTGCTGGTGTTGGCTATCAAACCTTGATTAATGAGGCGTTGAAGATACACCTCAGCGATAAAATTGAGCCATCACTAACAGTCGATGGGCTACGGCAGATTCTGCGAGAAGAATTATCGGCGGCTGCAAAAGTCCATTCGACAGCAAAACTATAATCCCTCAAAATTTACATCCCCTGAATCTGACTCATAGCTTGCAAATCCAACACCGTTGCCAAAGTCGCTTCATCCATCAAGCCCTTTTCTAACACCAATTGGCGCAGAGATTTGCCCGTTTCCAGAGATTCCTTGGCGATCGCCGCCGCATTCAGATAGCCAATGTGGGTATTCAATGCCGTCACCAACGCCAAACTGCCCTCCGCATAAGCCTGACAGCGATCGCGGTTCACTGTGATCCCCGCAATACATTTTTCCGTCAACGCCTTCACCGTGTTGCCCATCAGTTCAATGCTGTGGATGAGATTGTAGGCAATCAGGGGCATCATCACGTTTAGTTCCAACTGCCCCGCCTGACCACAAAGGGCGATCGCGCTATCATAGCCCATCACCTGAAAACACACCATTGAGGTCATTTCTGCCATCACCGGATTGTATTTCCCTGGCATAATCGATGATCCGGGCTGCACCGCTGGCAGTTGAATTTCCTTAAAGCCTGTCTTGGGACCAGAATCTAGCAACCGTAAATCATGGGAAATCTTCGCCATATCCTGAGCTAAATTACGGATAGTACCGGAAACGTGAACAAAGGGAGCCATACTTTGCATCGCCGCCATCGGATGAGCCGCAGGCATAATCGGCTGATTCATTAACTCGCCCAAAATTTCTGCTACCCGCTGACGATATTGGGGATGGGTATTCAACCCTGTCCCCGTGGCACTACCCCCCAGACCCAACAGCATCAAGTCATTAGCGGCTGTACGAATCCGCTGGAGATGATCCTGCAAAATGACCCTCCAGGCGCGGAATCCCTCCCCGACCCGCACGGGCACCGCATCCTGCAAGTGAGTCCGACCGGATTTCACCACATCTTGAAATTCGTCCGCTTTTCCATCCAGGGTAGCGATCGCCCCTTCCAAAGCTGGATACAGAACCCGATCCAGGGCCAGTAGTCCACCTATCCGAATGGCCGTGGGAATCACATCATTCGTAGACTGGCCGTAATTGACATGATCATTGGGACTCACCCGCTTGTAATTGCCCTTTTCCTCCCCCAGCAGTTCCAGCGCCCGATTTGCCAGCACCTCATTCACATTCATATGATGGGAGGTACCCGCCCCCGCCTGATACACATCCACCACAAACTGATCCCGCAGTTGCCCCTGCAATACCTCATCTGCCGCTTTGACAATAGCATCACTCAATTCTTGCGAAATACAGTCCAATTCCCCATTGGCGATCGCCGTCGCTTTTTTAATCAGCACGCAGGCATCCACGTAGGTGGGCAAAGGTTTAAGACCACTAATGGGAAAATTTTCCGTGGCCCGCAGGGTTTGAATGCCGTAGTAGGCGGATGCTGGAATGGCGCGATCGCCCATGGAATCCGTCTCAATCCGAACTGATGTGTGATCCGTCATGCCCTGTGCCTCATCGTAATGGCTGGAATAATCCCGTTGCGATTTGGTATTGTACCGCACTTATTACAGCCATCACTAGTAATGTCACCGATTGAGCTTGAGGTTAGGGATTAAACGGTTAACCAGTGGGATAAATTTCGTTGAATTAATGTTTGCAATTGGGTTGTATCTTCACGATAAATTTCTAATAGTTTTTGGCGATCGTCATCCGACAACAAAGCTACCTTTTTCTTATCCTGGGAGTTAATCGACAGTAGGGCTGAACGCAGATTTTGCCGTGATTCTTCTGGCAAGAATTTTAGCACAGTTGCCGCCGTTTCTCGGATAGGATTTCGAGTCCGCAGTAGCTTATTAAACCAACGATTTTTAGGGACTTGAGCCACCTGTTTACGCTCAGATACATCTACCTGAAAGGTTGAATCAACCCCAATAAATTGATAAAGATCCTGCATGGTTCCCATCGGATCAGTACAAAGATCATCATATAAATAAATTTTAATTTTTGCAGAATCAAAAGATTGGAAAAATAAACTAAGTTGTTGATAGTAGAATCCTTTGCGAATGGTAAACGATGGAATATCGGGAAAGTGAACAATTTGCTCCGACAACGTATGGCCTCCCGTTTCCTCACGAACGTGCATCAAATAATCGGAGTAGGCCCGTTCGACAGGATTTCTCAGAATAGCAATTAATTTAACATCGGGAACATAACGCTTAATCTGAGGAATAGTTGTTTCCCCATGAAATAAATAGTTAGGTGATGCTTCCCCAATGGCAATTTCAGTGGTCACACCATCAAAAAGTCGTTGATATTTTTCAAAGGAATCAATACATTCATGCCGCCCCCTAGCCCGTCGTTCCGCATTAATTTTACGTTGCTTTTCCTGATCGGCCCAATCCCAATTTTTTTGAAGAAAATCAGTTTCTTTAATCGGACTCATATAGACTTGTGGATGTTGCTTGAGATAATCATAAATTGAGCTAGTTCCCGCTTTTTGGACTCCAAAAATCAGAAAATTGGGCAATGGCATGGTATCTCTCCAGAGTTGTACTAATAATACTTAATTTAATCGTTAACATTATTGATGAGCATCCCTAGTATGCCCAGAATGGTTCGGTATACATCATTGTCTGGTTAAAAATGGGGAAACCTGGAAAATCGCCCCTCATCCGGCCAAAACATAGTTCAACGGGACGACGATGCGCTATAGTACTAATGTTGCACACCGTGTCCAGGGGAGATTATGATGACAGCGGAGATTCACGATAACGCCATAGGGAACAAGATGGGAAAAGTTTTAGTTACGGTGACGGTCGTTAACCGTGCTGATCAAATTCGCTTTGAGGATGGCACAATCAGCCCTGCTCAAATTCGTTCTATAACGTTAAATAACGTTTTGGTTGATACTGGTGCAACAACCTTATGTCTACCGCCAGAGATTATTGAAAATTTGGGGCTGAAATTGCTTAAAGAGGTAGCGATCGCCACCGCAATGGGCTTGGGTAAAGCCAGAATTTTTCGAGATGCCACCATTCAGTATGGCGATCGGGAAGGTACCTTTGAATGTTTGGAACTACCAGGCGGTTCTGATGCATTGCTAGGGGTAATTCCTCTAGAAGCAATGGGTCTAGAACCTGATTTGAAACAGCAGACTTTGCGGGTTTTGCCTACAGAATCCAGCGATACGTATTTCACTATTCTTTAGTTAAGATTTTAGTACATTGCGATTTTCGTGTGTTACGCTGTCGCTGCACATACCCATACTGCGCCTCCCGCCTTCCCAACTCTAAAACCCCGTGAACGCTCAAACTCCCCAACTTCCCACCGAAATCCCCCTTGGCTCAGTGATTCAAGGATCATTGAGTCAGGGGCTAGATGTGCGCCTGCACCCCGATGTCTGGGTGGAGGATATGCGAGTGGGGAAATTTTTGGTGGTACGGGGGCGGCGATCGCACTTTCTCTGTCTCCTCACCGATGTGTCCTTGGGAACGGCCAGCGATCGCATTCTCGCCAATCCCCCCGATCCGGCCAACACCTTCTTGCAAGATGTCCTCTCCGGCAGCGGCACCTACGGGACTTTGGAGTTAGCGCCAATGTTAATGATGACACCGGAACGGGACGGGGATGAGCAATGGTCAGAGCGGCAGAATTCAGGGGCGATCGCCGTTCAAAGTAGCGCCAACGTAGAACTATTGCCTGTTAAAACCATTCCCAGCCACTTCAGCCAGGTGTACGAAGCCACAGAACGGGACTTTCGCGTGGTTTTTGGCTGGGAAGATGATCCCCATCGCCGCAATTTTTCCATCGGTCAGCCCATCGACATGGATGTGCCCATCTGTATTGACCTGGATCGGTTTGTAGAACGCAGTAATGGAGTCTTTGGTAAATCCGGTACAGGTAAATCATTCCTGACTCGATTACTGCTATCAGGCATTATCCGCAAACAGGCGGCGGTGAATTTAATCTTCGATATGCACTCGGAATATGGTTGGGAAGCGGCCAAGGAAGGGAAGCACCTCAGTACGGTAAAAGGATTGCAGCAGTTGTTTCCCGGCCAGGTGCAGGTGTATACCCTGGACCCAGAATCTACCCAGCGGCGGGGGGTACGGGATGCCCAGGAACTTTACATCAGCTATCATCAAATCGATGTGGAGGATTTGACCCTGGTCCGGGGAGAGTTGAACTTATCCGAGGCGAGTTTAGAGAATGCCATTATTCTGCGAAATGAGTTTGGTAAATCGTGGATTTCACGCCTACTAACGATGAGTAATGAGGAAATTCAGGAGTTTTGTGAGACTAAAATGGGCAGTAAGTCCTCTATTATGGCACTGCAACGAAAGCTAACACGATTGAATGACCTCAAATATATCCGTAATAATTGCCCTCATGATTACGTCCGCCAGATTTTGACCTCCCTGGAAGCGGGGCAGCACGTAGTGGTGGAGTTTGGTTCCCAGTCCAACTTGCTCTCCTACATGTTAGCCACCAATGTGATTGCGCGGCGGATTCATGCCTCCTATGTGCGGCAAGCGGAGACTTTTTTGCAGACGAAAAAAGTGAGCGATCGCCCCCGTCAACTGGTAATCACCATCGAAGAAGCCCATCGTTTTCTCGATCCTGCCACCGTGCGCCAGACCATTTTTGGCACCATCGCCCGCGAAATGCGGAAGTATTTTGTGACGCTTTTAGTGGTTGATCAACGTCCATCGGGAATTGACAACGAAGTTATGTCCCAAATTGGTACTCGCATCACCGCTTTGCTCAACGACGAGCGCGACATTGATGCCATTTTTACCGGGGTATCCGGTGGGCAGAATTTGCGGTCGGTGCTAGCCAAATTGGACTCCAAGCAGCAAGCTCTGATCCTAGGTCATGCGGTACCCATGCCTGTGGTGATCCGGACCCGCCCTTACGATTCGACCTTTTATGCTGAGGTGGGTTGTACCGATTGGGAGGCTATAACAACGGATGCGGTGCTGGATGCGGCAGCGATCGCCAAGGCTGATTTATATCCCCCTGAATAACCCCAAGAAGAGGGCGATCGCACCCTATCCACTCAAAAAGCAACCGTCTGATTGTGCCCTGAATCAATCGAAGGAGTGGAATGAACGGGGGGCGATCGTCATATGTTTAGCCTATTAAATATATAAACACAGCCTATTGTAATGTCCAAACCCGCTCAAATCCCACGAAAACTTGATCTCACTTGAGCCATAAAGCACATAGCACTGTAGAATTGAGCGAGGTTTCAACTAATTCCTGTGTGGTTGGAACCCCCACTTAACTTTACCTAAAGCATGTTCGTCAAAAAAAGAATTGATTACTATCCCATCACAATAATATTTCTAGTGTTTGGAATAGATTTAGTTATTTTTCTGTTTAGTCCATCCGTATTGCTTCCGATTACTTGGTTGATCTTAAGTCTCAATATCAAAGGATGGATTTGCAGTTGGAATCATAATCATCAACACGCCAATTTCTTTACCGTCGGCTGGGCTAATCGGCTCCTTGAACTGGTTATGGGGTTGCAGACGGGCATTGTTGGAGAAGCATGGGTCTTACACCATACCCTGGGGCACCATATTAATTATTTAGATCAGACCAAAGATGAGTCTGCCTGGAAAACCCCTCAAGGGCGGTGTATGTCCCGTCTAGAATATGCCCTGAAGGTCAGTTTGATGGCGTATCCAATCGCGCTCAAAGTTGGAGCACGGCACCGTCGATCTCGCAATAAGCTGATTCAGAATATCCTGTTAACAGGATTAGTTCTGGTTCTCTTGTTCTTGCTCAATTGGATCAATACGTTGATTATTTTTGTGACTCCAATGATTGGGTTACTATTTATGGTTGTTTATGTGACCTATGATCATCATGCTGGATTAGATCAGCAAGACCCTTATCAAGCCAGCTATAACATCACCGATCGGTGGTACAACTTTTTTACCTGTAATTTGGGATATCATACGGCCCATCATCTTCAATGTGGTCGCCACTGGAGTAAACTACCGGAGTTACATGAAGAAATTAAAGACAAAATTCCTGCTCATTTGTACCGAGAAGCGGGTTTTCCCTTTAGCTGGATGACCAAAATTGAGCAGAAATTTTCTAAAGTATAAAAGCAGTTCTTAAGTTTCGATCATAGTAATGGGGTTGTGGGATTAGTTCTCAAGGTTGTTCTTTTTCCCGTTCTTCTAAAATTAGGAGGGCGATCGCCTCTTGCTTGTCAATCAGCAAAGTTTTTAGCAGGGCGATCGCTCCTTCCTACTTTCAACGGTTACTGTGACAGCACTAGAATACTTTCTGATACTCTGTCTCCAAATTGAAAAATTGTCTGAAAATTGTCTCTTAATATCTGGATAATTTTTGAAGTTGGACTATTGCCAATACGAAGATAGATAAATTTAGGGGGATGACCGTAGAGTAAACTTCGCTGATGAAAATCAGAATCTTTAGAAACAATCACAAAATTATTTACTCTTGCATATTCCCAAATTATGCTGTCATCAGTGTTGGTCAGACTCAAAGTTTTGACGTGCTCGGAGCCAGGGTAAAGATCGATTATTCTAGGAATAATTCGATCTGACAAATTTTCATCCAAAAGTAATTTCACAGCGATGACACAAATAATTTTTTCTCGCGATCGGCTGCAAAGGAAAGACAAGCTTTAATATCATCTAACTGAAGTTCAGAAAAGTCATCTAGAATTTCTCCTTCAGTCATTCCACCCGCTAGATATTCTAAGATATCGTAGACCGTAATCCTCATTCCCCGTATGCAAGGTTTTCCACTACGTTTTCCGGGTTCGATAGTAATGATATTTTGATAGTCCACGGCGTAAACCTCAATGGAAATGCGATAGTTTTGATATATTTTAGCGTAGATCGGAGTAGCGATCGCGTTGCCCAACAACTCTACTCCCTACGTTGATTGATCGCCCCTTCCCACTCTCAGCTATCATCATGAGGCGCGATCGCCCCTCTAGCACTACATTGAGCGATCGCTCCTTGCATAACCTAAGCGATCGCCCCCGTCCACATCTAGCCGACAGATAACAAGACTTCTTCTACAGGTTTCGGTACTTCGATCGGGTAAAACCGATTGGCAGCAAAGGCATAGTCTTCAGCACTTTCATCAATGCCCCGAATTAGTCCGTTTGTGCTTGCTTCCTCATCAATAATGGCTTGGTATATTTTGCCGACTTCCAACGATGCTTCATAGTTGTCGTTGTTGAGGCACACTGCAAACTTATTAGGTTGAGGCTGCTCAGTTTTCATAGTCAGTTCAAAAATGGTAGCTTCAATTTGAATTCTTTTTTTCGCCGCTTTGCGGTCAACGCATGATGGTAAACAGAGTTTAAGGCAGAAACCTAAGCGAGATGAAATGGATGAAAACTTCATGTTGCGGGCGTTAGCCGCAGTGTTGGCTGAACCCAGCGACAACCAAAACCCTCGCTTTCAATAGCTTTTGAGATGCGCTTACCGTGATATTTTCAGTAAGGGAAAGTTTTCAAACAGTATTTTATTCTAACAATATCATTAGTCTGAGTGCAAATTTAGGAATCCATGCAAATACTTTACGACTTGCTCTTGCGCTTCTAAACGCCGACCACCTTCTCCATAACAATGAGAGGATAGCGAAAGTTCTAAAAACTTACCTGTACTTAGGCTGATCATCGGTTTAAACAGAGGGGCATTTCCATCGTCATATTCCCTTACGCCAGTTTGGATTAGCTCTATATCTTTAATTTCTGAAGTTGTATACTCGGTCTTTTCCCAGACAATTAAATTTTTACAAGTTGTATGGTAGAATTTGTCAGAATCTCGATTGAAACCTACTTCGATCAATTGTGTTTCGCCCATTGCTGAAACAATACCTGCTCCAATGAGAGGAAACGAGGTAAAAAGGTTGATTGTGATGAACGCAAATATGTCGTATATTGATAGAAAAATTGCATCACTGATTGGGACATCAATATCAATTTCATCACTTTCGTTGCTAGAGTTACCTAATCTATCAGAAAATAAAGGGTATATGAAAAATAGTCCACTGAATAAGACTATCAATAGGCCAATAAAAATCACTGCCAGATTGACGTGAAGAAAAGAGTCACGGTAAACATATTTGTTTTTCTCTTGCGTCATGGTTCTGTTCCTCCACGCCTAAATTTCCCCGATAGGTAATTGAGTTAACGCTTATCAGCCCAATAGACATCTCCAGAAATGATCTCTTTGTACAGCAAGGGTTTCAAAACTCACTTCGTCATGAGGGCCACCTATAATCCCAATAAGAATAAAAATGAGCCTACTTATTGAGAATTCATCTGTCATGAAATTTCAAAACCCTTATGAGGTAAGCGATCTACTCTTCGGAGATATCTAATGCTGCTTATTATAAGCAATTCCTTTAATGGCGATCGCTCCCCATTCACCATTTGTTACGATATCGATTCCTTACCCACCAAGTTGAGATCAAAAAATAAAAACTCCGCAGGATAGTAGCTTATCTACCCTGCGGAGTTTCAGTAATATGACTAACCTGATGGCTAGTGCGATCGCGCTTTAGTAATCGAAGTCACCGCCGCCCATGCCACCAGCAGGAGCGCCATCCTTCGACTCAGGCATATCAGCCACGATACACTCAGTAGTTAAGACCATACCAGCGATGGAGGCTGCATTCTGCAACGCAGAACGAGTTACCTTAGCGGGGTCAACGATACCAGCAGCCAGCATATCGACGTACTCATTGGTAGCCGCATTGTAACCAACGCTGAAGTCTTTCTCTTTAACGCGCTCAGCTACAACCGCACCATTCTGACCTGCGTTCTCCGCAATCCGCTTCAGGGGCGCATCCAAGGCACGGGTCAAAATCATAGCACCTGTCAACTCTTCGCCCGTCAGGTTCGCATTCGCCCACTCAGCCAAACTAGGAGCCAACTGAGCCAGCGTGCTGCCACCACCGGGAACGATACCCTCTTCAACCGCTGCTTTAGTGGCGTTGATGGCATCTTCCAGACGCAGCTTGCGGTCCTTCATCTCAGTTTCAGTGGCAGCACCGACTTTAATGACTGCAACCCCACCGGACAACTTAGCCAAGCGTTCTTGCAATTTCTCTTGGTCGTAGGAAGAGTCTGTTTCTTCAATTTGACGACGGATTTGGTCGCAACGGGTTTTCACTGCGACTTCGTTGCCTTCAGCGACGATGGTGGTGGTGTCCTTGGTGATGGTGATGCGACGGGCGGTGCCCAACATATCCGCCTTGGTGGACTCTAGCTTCAGACCTGCATCTTCGGTGATCACCTGACCGTTGGTCAATACGGCCATATCTTCCAACATGGCTTTGCGGCGATCGCCAAATCCAGGAGCCTTAACCGCAGCGACATTCAGAACACCGCGCAAACGGTTAACAACGAGAGTCGCCAAGGCTTCTTTCTCAATATCTTCAGCGATAATCAACAAGGGTTTCCCGGCACGAGCAATCTGTTCTAGGATGGGAACCAAATCCTGAACCAAAGTAATTTTCTTGTCGGTCAACAGGATGAATGGCTCATCCAATACCGCTTCCATCCGCTCAGTATCGGTGGCGAAGTAGGGAGAGATGTAACCCTTGTCAAAGCGCATCCCTTCGGTAACTTCCAACTCAGTGGTCATGGACTTACCTTCTTCCAGGGAGATCACCCCTTCTTTACCCACTTTGTCCATGGCTTCGGCAATCATCTTACCGACTTCTTCGTCGTTGCCAGCAGAGATAGTACCGACCTGGGCGATCGCCGTGGAATCTTCCACGGGACGGGCCAAGTCAGCAATCTGATCTACTAAGTAAGCAGTAGCCTTGTCGATGCCGCGCTTGAGGGCGATCGCATTGGCACCCGCTGCCACGTTCCGCAGACCTTCTTTCACCAAAGCGTGCGCTAAAACGGTAGCGGTGGTGGTGCCATCTCCAGCCGCATCGTTGGTCTTAGAAGCAGCCTGACGAATCAAGGATACGCCAGTGTTTTCGATGTGATCTTCCAGTTCGATTTCCTTGGCAATTGTTACCCCGTCATTAATGATCTGGGGAGCGCCATACTTTTTCTCTAGCACAACGTTGCGGCCCTTAGGTCCAAGGGTAACAGCAACGGCTTCAGCCAAAATATCAATTCCCTTTTCGAGGGCGCGACGAGCATTCTCGTTGTAAATAATGCGCTTAGCCATAGGTGGTTTTCCGATTCCTTTTCAAATGGTAAAAAACGTACAAAGCATTCAACTAACCAATCAATTAGCCGAACCATTCAGTCAGCCCGTCAGCCAACAATGGCTAGAATGTCCTTCTCGGACAACAAAACATACTCATCACCAGACAACTTGATGTCGGTGCCTGCGTACTTGGAGTAGAGAACTTTATCGCCTACTTTGACATCCATGGCTTGGCGAGTGCCATCATCATTGCGCTTGCCTTCTCCAATAGCGGCAATTTCACCAATTTGAGGCTTTTCCTTTGCTGCGTCAGGCAACAAAATTCCACCAGCGGTCTTTTCTTCAGACTCGCTTACTTTGACAAACACGCGATCGCCCAAAGGCTTTACTGTAGAAACACTCAGAGAAATAGCTGCCATATCTTCTCTCCAGACAACAACGTCAAATTAAGGTAATAATCACTCATTTCTATGGGCACCTGTATCCGGGGATGGAAACCTGATGAAAGGACGCTCCAGTCCTCGACCTTACGTAAAATACCCAGTCCAATGAAACAAGAACGGTGAACCAAGATGTTAGTTTAGCACTCTCGGCCTACGAGTGCTAATTTACCTAATTGTTTGTAGCGATCGCAACGGACGCAATTGTACGGGTTCCCGAACTGACATGAAAGGCAAGCATAAAACAGATACTCACACCAAACCAAGGGAAGACGATACCTAGACTACAGGCAATATCGGCCCTTAAGACCTATAATTTTGGCGCTAGTTTCACTGATTTCATCTCTTTTGGGCCGGAAATACTCCTAGCCCCGTTCATTCTGAGCCGTTTACCGAAGCAATTCTCCTTGAGGCATTCCCACCATGTTTTTTAATCGAGCAACCAAGCGTGATGACAACGACACGAACCCGGCTGTAGTCAAACCAGAAGAAGCTGTAGAGGAAAACGCAGCAGAAACGGTTCAACCCACAAAAGCCGAACAGCCTGTAGAAGCCGAACAGCCTGTAGAAGCCGAACAACCATCTGAAATCACTACCCCTGAAACCATGACTAAGCCTATCCCAGTCCAACCAACCTTAACGAATGAGATGTCCGAGGATGATCTTGTAGAGGAATCTACGGTTGAGTATGTGGAAACGATGGATGAGTCTACGATTTTGACTCATTTATTAATTGCCGCTATGAAAAAATTGGATATTCCTCCCAGCGTACCGCCAAATGAGCAATCCAAGTGGTTAGGGGAACATGCGGCGATCGCAGCCCTCACTGCCTTTGAAGCGGTGTTTGAAGATGGGGATGAAGAGGAGAACTAATATATTATCCCACATCTCATTCCCAGGGAGATAACTGTTTAGCAAAGCCGGAAAACCCGGTGATCTGGTAGACTTTGCCAAGTCGTGTGTGATGGTGGGATGGGTGGATTGGAGAGGGATCGCTTCCACTCAACGAGCGATCGCTCCCACGCCGCTACCTGATTGACTGACAAAACTCAAACTACCCTCACCCCAACCCCTCTCCCAGAGCGGGAGAGGGGCTTTCGACCCAAGAACCTGGTTTGAAGTCCCTTCTCCCCTTGTGGGAGAA
>JAYKIC010000286.1:0-7637 GCA_035284985.1 Leptolyngbyaceae cyanobacterium | reverse complement strand
TTTTGGATGCCATTGCCCATCCCCAGCCACTTTATATTACGCCGGAGGAAAGCCTGTATGCCCTCACGGTGGCCGATGCTGCAAGGCGCTCGGCGGAAATCGGCAGGAGTGTGGAGGTTGGAGCGTTGAAGCCTTGAGGCGTTGGAAAGGCGATCTATCTGTGTACAGTGTGTCTGATTCAACCCACTATCCCACACCCCACTATCCCATAACCCACTACCCCATGTACTGGTACACAGGCCAACTTATCGAAGCAGACGCGATCGCCCTCCCGATTAGCGATCCGGCACTTTTATATGGAGCAACAATATTTACGACGATGCGGGTGGAGGGGCGATCGCTGGATCATCCCCTCAGTTTTTGGTCCGCCCATTGCGATCGCCTGCATACTAGTTTGCAGCAGTTGGGTTGGGTTGAGCCGAATTGGCCACGGTTGCGGTTGGGGGCGGAACAAATGGCGGCACACCATCCCATTTTGCGCCTTACGATTTTTCCAGATGGACGAGAGTGGATTACGGGGCGATCGCTGCCGCCTAATTTAGCAGAATGGCAACAGTCTGGCATAGCCGCATGGTTGGCTCCACCGCAATGGGGGCGATCGCTGCCTGGGCACAAAACGGGGAATTACTTGGCTCCATGGTTGGCCTTACAACAAGCCCAGCAGCAGGGTTGTCAAGAAGCGATTTTGACGGACTGCCAAGGGAATTGGTTGGAAACCAGTACGGGTAACTTATGGGGTTGGTCTGACAACTGTTGGTGGACCCCATCGCTACGGATGGCGGATGGCGATGCTGTGGTCATTTTGCCCGGAGTGGCGCGATCCCATCTGATGGCGGTTCTAAAATGGCACAATATGGAAATACAAGAATGTATTTGGTCCTCTGATCGGGTGGCCCAATTTGAGGCGGTGGTGTATGCCAATAGTGTGAGGCGGATTGTGGCGATCGCCCAGGTCCATGGCTCCAATTATGAAAAGCTACCTGGACTCCGATTTCAGCCTTGTCACCCTAAAGTGAGGGCGATCGCGACCTTGTTCAACACTGTCACACCCCATCTGTGACACGAAATATTCTAATTTAGGTTAATATTAATTAACATAACTAGAATCCAGATGAAAAAAGTGTGACCTCAATCGGACCAGATTTAGGATCATAGAAAACTAGGAGGGAATAACCCGGTGAATAAGCGGTGGAGAAACGTGGGGCTGTACGCCCTTTTGGTCGTAGTAGTGCTGTTTTTAGGCGCAAACCTGATTGGCCCCCAGCCACAGACTCGCACTCGCGTCCCCTACAGTGAGTTTTTGGCGGATGTGGAAGCGGGCAAGGTTGCTAAGGTTGAAATCCAGCCTGACAGCAGTCATGCTAGGGCAACAGTAGATACGGGTGGCACGGTAGAAGACAAAATTGACGTAGATTTACCCCCCGATCCTGACTTACTGGACACCTTAATTAAGAATGGGGTGGATATTTCGGTCTCTCGTCCAACTGACGAAGGTGGTTTTTTGCGCTTGCTAACCCCCTTGATGATCCCAATTCTATTGCTATTTGTTCTCTTCTTCGTGTTGCGTCGTGCCCAGAATGGTCCTGGTAATCAGGCCATGAACTTTGGTAAATCCAAGGCGCGAGTGCAAATGGAACCTCAGACTCAGGTAACATTTGGCGATGTAGCGGGTATTGAGCAAGCCAAGCTTGAACTGACCGAAGTTGTGGACTTTTTGAAAAACGCCGATCGCTTCACCGCTGTGGGCGCCAAAATTCCCAAGGGAGTATTGTTGGTTGGTCCTCCTGGAACTGGGAAAACCTTGTTGGCTCGTGCCGTCGCTGGGGAAGCGGGTGTGCCTTTCTTCTCCATTTCCGGCTCTGAGTTTGTGGAGATGTTTGTCGGGGTTGGTGCCTCCCGTGTGCGGGATTTGTTCGAGCAAGCTAAGTCTAATGCCCCCTGTATCGTCTTTATTGACGAGATTGACGCGGTTGGTCGTCAGCGCGGTGCTGGACTGGGTGGCGGTAACGATGAGCGGGAGCAGACCCTTAACCAGCTTTTGACAGAGATGGATGGCTTTGAGGGCAACACAGGCATCATTATTATTGCGGCAACCAACCGCCCTGATGTATTAGATGCAGCCTTACTACGTCCCGGACGATTCGACCGTCAGGTGGTGGTGGATCGGCCTGACTATGCGGGTCGATTGGAGATCCTCAATGTTCATGCCCGTGGCAAAACCTTATCTAAGGATGTCGATTTGGAGAAGATTGCACGACGGACTCCCGGCTTTACGGGGGCCGACCTCTCTAATCTACTAAACGAAGCTGCCATTCTGGCCGCACGGCGCAACTTTACCGAGATTTCCATGGATGAGGTCAACGATGCGATTGATCGGGTCTTGGCGGGTCCAGAGAAGAAAGATCGGGTGATGAGTGAGAAGCGTAAGACATTGGTGGCCTATCATGAAGCGGGTCATGCTTTGGTGGGTGCTCTGATGCCGGATTATGACCCGGTGCAAAAGATTAGCATCATCCCCCGTGGTCGGGCTGGTGGTTTAACTTGGTTTACCCCCAGTGAAGATCGGATGGATTCGGGTTTATATTCCCGTTCCTATTTGCAAAATCAGATGGCGGTGGCTTTGGGTGGTCGCATTGCGGAAGAGATTGTCTTTGGCGAGGAAGAAGTGACTACTGGTGCGTCCAATGACCTCCAGCAGGTGGCCCGTGTGGCGCGGCAAATGGTGACTCGGTTTGGCATGAGCGATCGCCTCGGTCCCGTTGCGTTGGGACGACAACAGGGTAGTATGTTCTTAGGTCGGGAAATGGCTGCCGATCGGGATTTTTCCGAGCAAACCGCAGCGACCATTGATGAGGAAGTAGGGGTTTTGGTTGCCCAAGCTTACACGCGAGCGAAGGCTGTCCTAACCGAGAATCGTCATGTTCTGAACCAACTGGCAGATATGCTGATTGAGAAAGAGACGGTGGATGCGGAAGAGTTACAAAATGTTTTGGCTACCAATGACGTGAAGGTGGCGGCGATCGCCTAGTCCTCAGTCTATTCCCATTTTTTATATCGTTAAGGTCGAACCCAGAGCAATCTGGGTTCTTTTTTATGGATTTTCTGGTGCAAATGTGTGACGAAATCCCTATTCTCTCTCCACCATCATTGCCTCAGTGCGCTGACCGTTGCAATAAAGTGGCGGGCGGCCTGGTCAACGTCTTCTAACGTGGTCGATCGCCCTAGTCCAAATCGAATGGATGCGTAGGCCAGTTCCTGATCATGGCCCAAGGCAGTCAGTACATGGGATGGCTCCATGGTGGCTGATGTACAGGCTGAGCCAGATGATACCGCTAGCTCGGTCTGTAAGCCAATTAGCAGGGCTTGACCATCGATGTTAGGAACACTGACATTGAGATTGCCAGGGAGGCGATGGTCGAGATGACCATTGAGTTTGATCCCCTCGATCTGCTGGAGCTTTTGCCACAAGGTTTGGCGCAGGGCGGTTAAACGCTGAGACTCCTGCCCCTGTTCCGCTAACGCAATAGTTACTGCTTTGGCAAATCCGACGATTTGGGGCGGGTAGAGGGTTCCCGATCGCAACCCCCGTTCATGACCACCACCGTGAAGTTGGGGGGCAAGTTGTACCCGTGGATTACGTCGCCGCACGTACAGCGCCCCAATTCCTTTAGGACCGTAAACTTTGTGTGCCGTGAGGGACATTAAATGAATGTTCATGGTTTGGACATCCAGGGGAATTTTGCCGATGGCTTGGGCGGCATCGGTGTGGAAGAGAACTTGGCGATCGCCACACATGGCCCCAATTTCAGCGAGCGGTTGTAGCACCCCAATTTCATTATTTGCCGCCATCACTGACACCAATATCGTATCGGGGCGAAACGCTGCTGCTAACTGGGTTAAATCCAGTAATCCGTCCGGTTGCACAGGCAAAATCGTCAACTCAAAGCCCAAGGATGCCAAATAGCGGCAGGGATCTAACACGGCGCTGTGTTCTGTTGCCACCGTAATGATATGCCGTCCCTTGGCAAAGTAGGCTTCAGCCACCCCCTTGATCGCCAGATTATTGGCTTCGGTTGCCCCGCTAGTAAAAATAATGTCTTCGGGATCGGCATGGATGGATTCGGCTAACTGCTGACGGGCTAATTTTACCGCCGCCTCAGCGGCCCAACCGTAGGCATGGGTGACGCTGGCGGAATTGCCAAAATGCTCGGTAAAGTAGGGGAGCATGGCCGCCAGCACCCGCTGATCCACAGGGGTAGTGGCATGGGCATCGAGGTAGATGGGCAAATGCGCCATAGGGGTTTAGTCTTGGGGTTCTTGGGCTAGCAGTTCTTGAACATCGCCCCGAAACTCTTGCAAGTTTTGAGTCTGGCGACGACGGGAGGTTTGGCGATAGCGTTTGGGGGCTAACTTGGGTTCCACTCGATCGCTCCCTTCTTCCCCCGATTTAACTTTAATTGCAGACTCCTTTACACTCCGCTGTTCTTGCTCATCTTGGTAGGCGATCGCATCTACCAGCAACGTTAAATAATGCTCATACCGCTCCCACTTGCCGCGCACTGCACAGTTTGGCTCCTCGCGGTGAAGGCAATTGCTAAACTGACAAGCGTGATCCCCCAACCGTTGTCGAATTTCGGGAAAATACCGCCCCACCTCGCTCGGTGTACAGGTGAGGTCCGGTTGGTTAAACCCAGGGGTGTCCGCCACTAGCCCTGATCCTGGCAAGGAAAATAGTTCCACATGGCGGGTCGTGTGACGGCCTCGCCCCAACTTCCCTGATACCGCACTGACTCGCTGCTCAACCGATGGAATTAACTGGTTAATCAGGCTGGATTTGCCCACCCCTGATGGCCCTGAAATAATGGTGCTGTGTCCCCGGAGGCGATCGCTCACTGGACCCAATCCCTCCCCACGGGCCAAGCTGATGAACAGCGGATCATAGCCCCACTGCCGGAGGCGATCGCGCCAAGCCGTTTGCTCCTCTAGTGCCACCAAATCCGTTTTATTCAAACACAGCGTCACCGCTAGTCCAGTTGATTCCGCCTTCACCAGAAAACGGCTCAGTTGCATCGGGTCCAACATGGGATCAGCAATGGCAAACACCAACAGAATATGACTAGCATTGGCTACTGGGGGCCGATCCAAGGCTGTTTTTCGTGGTAATACCTCAGCGATCGCCCCCCGTTGACCGTCCCCGTCCGGTTCTTCCACCCAGACGCGATCGCCCACCCAGACTTGCTGACCAATCTTCTTAAGCCGTGAACGACGGGTACACAGTAAAACACTGGGCTGATCAAAAAGACCTCCGGCATTGCCACTACCCGATTGGGGCATTTCAGTCTCTAACTGTACCCAATAGTAGTTAGCCTGAACTGATATGACCGTACCTAGCATAGATGGGATAAATTCGCGTACTGCATGACAACTGTTTCGCTACCACTACTGCAAATACTACCGTAACCTAAATCACCCACCATTGAACCAGGTCATTGCTCACTATATGCTCACTATATATTTAACAACGGAGTACTATCCTAAAAATCACCATAGTCGATCATCGTTGAACATACAATGCGAAGAAATCCGTACGATCATCCAATTGTTGGATCTGATAGCCTTCCATCGTCAAACTATCGGGAACTTGTTCGATCGGCTCACCCGGATCAAGCCACACTTCTAAAATCTGCCCCACTGCCATTTTTTCCAAGCATAGTTTAGTCCGGACAAAATTGATGGGGCAGGGTGTTCCCCGCAGATCCAAGTGCTTATCTGCCGCTAACGTCTCATCTATTTGAGTAACGTCAACCATAATTCAGCCACTAGCCCCCAAATAATCCACCCAGAAAACCACCGCTTTTGCCTGTGCGATCGCCATTAATCTTGGCTAACTGCGCCAGTAATTCCTTTTCCTCCGCCGTTATCTTCGTTGGAATGGTGACATTAATCGTAATCAGATGATCCCCACGACTCACCGGATTTCCCAGTCGAGGTACACCCCGGTTTTCCAGGGTTAAAACTGTATCCGGTTGGGTACCTGGGGCGATCGTCAATTCCTGTTCCCCATCTACCGTATTCACCTGAATTTTGCAGCCCAGAATCGCTTGGAGGTAGCTAATACTCAACTGGGACAGAATATTGATGCCGTCCCGCCGAAATTCTTTGTCCTCTTGCACAAACAAGTAAACGTACAAATCACCAGGGGGACCACCTCGTTTACCCGCATCTCCCTCCTGGGATACCCGTAATCGGGTTCCATTATCAACCCCAGCCGGAATGGTGATTTTCAGCTTCTTGGACTCTTGCTTTTGTCCACTGCCCCCACATGTATCACACTTTTCCTCAATAACCTGCCCTACCCCATTACAGGCGGGACAAGCTGAAACTTGAGTAAAACTGCCAAACGGAGTGCGCGTTGCCCGCCGTACTTGACCCACTCCATTACACGTCGAACAGGTTTTAGGCTGTGTACCATTCTTGGCCCCTGTCCCCCCGCAGGTTGAGCAGGTTTCCAAGTGACTAATCTTAATTTCTTTGTCACCGCCAAAAATAGCTTCGCGGAAATTCAGCTTCAAATCTAGACGTAGATCGTCACCCTTCACGGGACCGCTACGTCGTCGGGCTTGGGTTCCCCCAGTCGTTCCCGCAAACCCACCAAAAAAGCTCTCAAATATGTCGGCAAAACCGCCAAAGTCACCAAAATCTTGTGGATAGCCACCAGCGCCAGCACCACTCACGCCCTCTTCCCCAAATCGATCGTAGCGAGCACGGGTTTCAGGCTCTGACAGAACCTCGTAGGCTCGGTTAATCTCCTTGAACTTTTCCTCCGCCCCTGTCTCTTTGTTGACATCAGGGTGATATTTCCGGGCCAGACGACGGTAAGCCCGCTTCAGTTCATCCTTATCTGCGTCACGGGCAACACCTAAGATTTCGTAAAAGTCACGAGCCATAAAGCACTAATTGTAAGGGGAGTTACCAATACTAATTGCAAGTAGCACTCTTAAATTACAATGGGTAAGAATAAATAATTAAGAGCAGCTAGTACGTTAGCTAGCAGGTTAGCGTACTATTCATAGTAAACCACTGTTACGCAATTTGGCGGTATTTCAAGTTGATTTCCAAACAATACACATTTACCTCCACATCGAACATCCAATTCAAGGTTTTGAGCCTTAAAGACATAAGCCTGCCCTATAATTCAGTAAATCATAAGTCATGCAGTTGGAATAACGGCTAATCAATGGCCTCATAGTCAGCCGTAATCGTGGCATCGCTATCAAAGTCTTGGGTCGATTCTTCTTCCGAAAATAGCCCTGGTACAGGAAGACTATGGTCTGGCTTTTGACTACCCCTTTCAGGTTCTTGGGAATTAGTTGTTTCATGGACCAGAGAACTCCCATCCGGTGTGCTGTAAATCGTAGAACCAATTTCCAAAATCTTAGCTTGGAGATGGTCCATGCTAGCCTTCATACTATCAACTGTAATACCTCGACTACTCATGGTTTCCCTTAGTCTTGCAAAGGCTTCTCCCGTTTGAGCCTTCAATTGCTCTGGAATTCGATCCGCGTTATCTCGTATCACATCTTCATAATTACGCAGTAGCCCCTCAGCCTGGTTCTTGAGGATCACCATCTGCTTAC
>JAYKIC010000285.1:0-4289 GCA_035284985.1 Leptolyngbyaceae cyanobacterium | reverse complement strand
GTCGTTTTCACCCCCTCCCCAAACAAAAACCCATCCGGCAACACCACCCCAGCCCGCCCCCGATCGGCCTTCAGCAGGTGCATAATCAACGCCATAAATAAATCAGCCGTTTCCCGCGTCTGATATTTCTTGGGAAAATTATCCTCAATCCCGTCTTCTTCAACGCCCCCAAACGGCGGATTCGTCACAATCAAATCCACCCGATCGCGCGGACTATAATCCTTCAGCGGCCGCTCCAGCGTGTTGCCGTGGCGCACATTCGTCGGCACATCAATCCCGTGCAACATCAAATTCGTCATCGCCAACATATGGGGCAAAGGCTTCTTTTCCACCCCATGCACCGTCATTTCAATCAACTGCTGATCGTCCGTTGTTTTGACCTGTTGTTTTAAATGGTCGATCGCACAGGTCAAAAATCCACCCGTGCCACAAGCCGGATCCAGCAAGCTTTCTCCCAACCTCGGATCGAGAATATCCACCATAAATTGCGTCACCGCCCGGGGTGTGTAATATTCCCCCGCATTACCCGCCGACTGCAAATCCGCCAGAATTTTTTCATAGATGTCATTAAAAAGATGGCGATCTTCTGAGGAATTAAAATCTAAATCCTCCTCGATAACGTTCACCACCTGACGCAACAGCGTCCCCGACTTCATATAGTTATAAGCATCCTCAAAAACCGAACCGATCACTCGCCCATATTTCGACACCCCCGCCGCCGTCGCCAGCCGCTTCAAAGCTGGAAACAAATCATTATTCACAAAGTTAATTAACTCGTCGCCGGTCATTCCCTCATCATTCTTTGCCCAATTTGACCAGCGATGGCGCTCCTCCAGCGGAGATTGATAGGAATCCAGCGTAAATTCCCACTCCTGCTCCTTGTCGTCAAAAATCTTCAGAAACAGCATCCAAGTTAGCTGGCTAATCCGTTGGGCATCCCCATCCACGCCCACATCCTTGCGCATGATGTCTTGAATGCTTTTCACCAACGTCGTAATCGCCATTTTTCACTCAATTTCGATTGATTTCGATGATCTGTAGGCTACGTCTAAGCCTGATAAAGCTGTGTTTCCAGCTCCCGAACCGCCTTGAGATAACCGCTTTTTCCCCCAAACAAGTTTAATAGCTCGATCGGGGTTCCCATCTGATTAAAAGGTGGGATTTTCAAAATCTGCGGCTCTTCTACCGCCTCAATTCCCTCATCTGCATACTTGTCTAGGAGCGCTTCCAGCACTTGTTGGGCCCGATCGCCATATTTTGTGAAATAGTTGCGTTTTTTCACTTCTCGCGCCCGTTCTTTGCGCGTCAGCGGCGGCACATCCCAAACCATATGACAAATCAGATCAAATGGATCGCAGTCTCTCCCAATCTCTGCCGCCAAGATTTCAAATAAAACGCCCTGTTCCGCCAGCTCATCAATCACGGCTTGCTTTTTCTCCGCCGCAGTCCAGCAACGCAAAAAGTCATTCAGCGAAGCAAACTCTCGATAAACCGCCTTGCGAGTATAGTCCTTCAGGGATTCCGTGACTAACTTTCCATCCGCTCCGTAATACTGCACCCGCTCCGAAAGCACCTGCACTTCCACATCAGCCACCACATAGCGCTTCACGGGAGCCGAGTCATCCTGAGTCCAGTCCGCCCAAGCTTGCTCCGTGGACTGGGCCGGGCGATCGGCCGCATTATCCCCAAACGTCTCAACCTCGTCGGGCGGGACGGGCGACTCATCCCCCTTTGGCTCATAAATTTGGACTGGATCACCATCAAAATCAGGATCAGCAAAGAGTTCCGTCGCGCCCCTGAAGTCCATAATCGTGAAGAAAAATTTGTTGTAATCCTCATCCAACCGAGTGCCACGCCCAATAATTTGCTTAAACTCAGTCATAGACTGAATGCGCTGATCCAAGACAATTAACTTACAGGTTTTGGCATCTACACCCGTCGTCATTAACTTGGAAGTGGTGGCAATTACCGGATAAATACTTTCAGGAAAAATGAAATTGTCTAGTTCGGCTTTTCCCTCCTGGTTATCGCCCGTAATTCGCATTACATATCGATAGTTTTCCGCAACCAAATCAGAATTGGCATTGGCGATCGCCTGTCGCATTCGCTCTGCGTGGTCAATATTTTCACAGAACACAATAGTCTTATCGAATCGATTGGTGTTTCTCAAAAATTCTGTGATTTTTTGGGCTACCAATTCAGTCCGACGCTCTAGGACTAGGCTGCGATCAAAATCCCGTTGATTATAAATCCGATCCTCGATCACATTCCCATACTTATCCCGTTGTCCGCCCACAGGCCGCCAGCCTTCCAAATCCTTATCAAGATTGATTTTGACGACCTTATAGGGCGCAAGAAATCCATCCTCAATGCCCTGCCGCAGCGAATAGGTATAGATCGGTTCACCAAAGTAGTCAATATTGGACACGTCTTTGGTTTCTTTGGGAGTCGCCGTTAAGCCAATCTGCGTTGCCGAGGAAAAATAGTCTAAAATCTCTCGCCAGGCCGAATCCTCCGCCGCACTCCCCCGATGACATTCATCAATCACGACCAAATCAAAGAAATTAGGGCTAAATTGCCGATAAACGTTTTGATCGTCCTCGGAACCTGTCACCGCCTGATACAAACATAAGTAAATTTCGTATGACTTATCAATCTGGCGCTTTTTGATCTTGGTCATGGCTGTACCAAACGGCTTGAAGTCGTTGGTCATGGTTTGATCAACCAAGATGTTGCGATCGGCCAAGAACAAAATTCGCTTTTTCGTGCGGGACTTCCACAGCCGCCAAATAATTTGAAAAGCCGTAAAGGTCTTGCCTGTCCCCGTTGCCATCACCAGCAAGATCCGATTTTGACCTTGGGCAATCGCTTCGATCGTTTTTTGAATCGCCAGCAGTTGATAATACCGGGGGCTTTTGTCGCCCCCATCGCTGTAATAGTCCTGAGTAATGATTTGGGTTTGGGCTGCGGTGAACCCCTGAGCCTCTGACCACCACCGCCACAGGGTCTCCGGTGAGGGCATTTCCTCGAAGCTTAATTCGCGCTCGATCGCCCCTTCGGTCTGGAGTTTGTTGTGAAAAAGCAGGCGATCGCCATTGGAGCTAAAGACAAAGGGCACATCCAGCAATTCCGCATAGCCCAACGCCTGCTGCATCCCCGCTCCCACCGTGTGGCTATTATCCTTAGCCTCTAAAACAGCAAGGGGAATATTGGGCTTATAAAACAACACATAATCAGCGCGTTTGGCCTGACCGCGCGTATGCATTTGCCCCCGAACAATCACGCGACCTTGCGTTAGATAAAACTCTTCCCGAATTTGGGTTTGCAGATTCCAGCCCGCTTGCTCCAAAGCTGGCGTAATGAATTTTGTGCAAATATCTCGCTCAGAAAGCTGCTTTTTGTCCATGAAGGCCACAGCACACAACTTACCCTATCGTAACCTTCACAGCCCACCCAAAGTGTTCAGTAGCCTGTAGGGTGAGCAATGACCACCGAATAATTACTCCATGACATCTGCGATATAGCGTGCTAATCGCTTATCGAATTAGCTTTAACATTCTCAAGTGGCCGGTAGGGTGGGCACTGCCCACCACCATTCCCATCCCTACAAAGCCAGAATCGATCCTGAGGAAGTAGACAACAATAACTTCTTTCTCTGATTCGGCTGCTTGGGGGTGGCGGGGGTTGGTGGGCAATGCCCACCCTACGGTTTTTGTTTGGTTGTTCAGTTGTGTTGATTTGTTGTTGGGCTATTCCTTGATGTAGGCAGCAAGGTTACTAAATTTCAACGGCGGGAGCGATCGCCCTTGGCAGGTGCAGGCCCAATCGATTGGGTAGTGTCGCCGCTTAGAGGGCATCTGTGAAGAAATATTGCATGGCGGTAGGATGGTAAGTGTGGTGGGCAGTGCCCACCCTACGGGTATTTTATTTCCTGAGCTATTCTCGCCATGATCGCCATTCCAAACTACATCAACCCTGACGAATACCTAATCATTGAACGCGATAGTCCCACCCGCCACGAATACCGTCGCGGCCTCGTCTACGCGATGGCAGGCGGCAGCGATGCCCACTCACAGATTGCAATCAAGCTACTGGGTCTGATTGACCGTCATCTAGAAAATACGCCGTGCCGTGTTTACAACGAGGTCAAGGTCAACTACAAAGATGAGTTTTACTATTACCCTGATGCCTTCGTGACCTGCGATCCCCGCGATCGCGCCGACCGCTACATCAAACGCCACCCAAAATTGATCGTCGAAGTCCTATCCCAAAGCACGCGAGCCTTTGAT
>JAYKIC010000284.1:0-4473 GCA_035284985.1 Leptolyngbyaceae cyanobacterium | reverse complement strand
GTCCCTGCCAACGAGCAATGCGGCACTGCGCTCCTCCCTTCTTAACTCTGAACGAGGACTATCAATTAATGCTTATCACGTTTATTGGGTATCTGCTAGCGGTTTGTATCGGGCTGAGCCTGGGATTAATCGGTGGAGGAGGATCAATCCTGGCGGCACCCGTGCTGATCTACATCATGTCCGTGCCTGCCAAGTCAGCTTTTGCGATGACGCTGGTGATTGTTGGAGTGGCCAGTCTCATTGGGGCTATTCCTCACTGGCGACAGGGCAATGTCAATCTCCCCATTGTCGCGATGTTTGCCCCGGCAGCGATGGTAGGAGCGTATGTCGGTGCGAGACTGGCATCGTTTCCGTTTATCAACCCTACGGTTCAGTTGATTACGTTTGGGGTGATGATGCTGATTGCCTCAGTCTTGATGATCCGCAAAGGATCTAAGAAGTCCGACGATCCTTTAACAGAAACGGATATCCCTGCCAAACACGCGATGCTTCCTAAATGGTTACTGATTCCACTGGAAGGATTGTTTGTCGGGGTGCTCACTGGCTTTATCGGCATTGGAGGCGGGTTCCTGGTGATTCCCGCCTTAGTTTTATTGGGTAAGATTCCCATGAAGGAGGCGATCGGCACATCACTGATCATTCTCACCCTGAAGTCGGTCACAGGATTTGCGGGATACTTCGGTCATGTGCCAATCGACTGGACTTTGCTGACGATCTTTACCATTGCCGCTAGTATTGGAATCCTGCTTGGTTCTTACTTAAATCAATTTATCAGTGCCAAACATCTTGAAAAAGGGTTTGGTTATTTTGTTTTAGCTGTTGCTGTTTTTGTCTTGATTCAAAGATAGTGATCGTGTGGGTTCTGCTGATTCTGAAAATCTCTGGAGAGTTGACGTTCATTGGATTTCTAATTCTGATATTGCTCTTTTACAACATCTATATAGCGCTATGCGCGTTGGCTAAGTACAGTTGTATGGGGCGCAACGCGCCCCATACAACTGTTTTTGTGCTTAACGCGATTGCAAATCGCTATAACTACACATCCATAACTACATCGTGTTTCGAGGAAAAATTACCGACGAGTCCTACAGTAGCTAAAGAACTTGGCAATTTTCACGAAGGAAAGAAGGTTGGATACACGTGGTGTGCATCTACAACCTTCTTTCCTTATGGATTTGCAAAGCTTGCCAGGTCGTATAGCTCCAGGGCTTGTTTTAGAGGGAACATGAATGGCTCGTGTAAAATCAAACTACAGGCCAAACTCTCGATCGTCTCACCTCTTTCTGCCATGTCTCCGTCTTATCCCACCACAGGTAAAATTGACCTCACCACTGTGAGCCATCCCTCACAGTTGACCATGTATGATTTACCCAGCGAGTTTCCTGAGGAACCTGGATTGCCAGACATTTTTCACTACCTGCAACCCCAGCTCCTAAGCGCCACCTTTCGCCTTTCTGACTACGTGGCCGATCAGATATTTACTGCTGGTGACCTGAATGTATACTACGATGTCAATCATCCTCTCTGGCATAAGCGTCCTGGCTGGTTTGCAGTTGCAGGGGTACCTCGACTCTACGAGCAGCGTGACCTGCGGTTGAGCTATGTCATCTGGCAGGAGAAAGTGCCTCCATCCGTTGTGGTCGAGTTGCTCTCTCCAGGAACGGGGAATGAAGACTTGGGTCGAACCCAATCGGCACCGGGGCAGCCCCCGACCAAATGGCAGGTCTATGAGCAAATCTTGAAGGTTCCCTACTATGTGGTTTTTGATCGATATACCGATCATCTGCGAGTCTTTGGCCTGACCGAGGAACGCTATGACGTGATGACAGACGTTATTCTAGAATCAGATCAGCCCTACCCAAAGATCTGGTTACCGACTCTCAATATCGGCATCGGTCTCTGGCACGGCACCTATGAAAACACAACCCGTCCGTGGCTTCGCTGGTTTGATGCCTCAGGGGAGTGGATATTGACGGATGCCGAGCAAGCCCGACAGCAGGCTGAACAGGCTCAACTGCAAGCCGAGCAGGCTCAACAGCGTAGCGATCGCCTTGCTGCCCAGTTACGAGAGCTAGGCATTGACCCCGACTTGGTCTAGTCTGAGTGCAAGCATCTTACTCGTTCTTCTGCCTTCATCATTCATCCTTTATCCTTTTGCTATTCTCTTTTGCCTCAGGGTCTCCAGATACGTGTAGCTTAGAGATCCTGCAATCAGTGCAATGATAAATAAGACTGGATTACTGATTCCCAGGGTTAATGCGGTCAGCGCAGGGCCTGGGCAGTACCCTGCAATCCCCCATCCGATACCAAAGATCGCCGCACCTACAATCAGCGGCACATCAATAGACTTTTTAGTGGGTAAGTAGAAATTCTTACTCAGCAATGGATGGGGCATTCGTAATACAAATCGGAACGTAATCACGGTTACTCCGACCGCTCCTCCCAGAACAAATAACAGGGTTGGATCCCAGGTGCCTGCTACGTCGAGAAAGCCAAGGACGCGATCGCGATCAATCATTTGCGACAGACCCAACCCAATTCCGAAGATGAGTCCTGACAGGAGCGCAACCCCGTTCTCTTTTATCCCACTGTATGTGTTCACTCGAAGAGTCTCCTCATGTCTGACAACGCTATGCGCGTTGGTTAAGTAAAGTTGTGTGGGGCGGGTTGCACCCCACACAACTTTTTGGTGCTTAACGCGGTTGCAAACCGCTAACGTATCCAGGCATCTATCCAGGAAGCATATGCCGTAGAACGAAAACCGTAACCATTGCCGTAGAGAGAAATGTGATCACAGCAACGAGCGATCGCCCCGATAATCGTCCCAACCCACATACCCCATGACCACTGGTGCAGCCATTTCCCATCCGCGTGCCAAAGCCCACCAGGAACCCTCCAATCATCATCATCCAGGGCGCAAAGGTGGATACAGGAGTCGGCTGCGGTGCCAGTACATACTCATAGAGACCACCTCCTATCACCATGCCGATGATGAAAAACCACCGCCACAGTTCAGACGCCCGAAAAGAGATTGCGCCATTGACCATGCCGCTAATCCCCGCAATCCGTCCGGTAAATGCCAGCAGTATCGTGGCACTGATTCCGATGAGAACACCACCAAAGAGGGCGATCGCCCAGTTAAACTCTGTCATTTGGAAGTTTCTTTAGCTCCTGAAAAGTGACTACGAGAAATCTTGAATGTGCTGATTAATGCGAGCCATGACCGATGCAACTTCGTCGGATGATTTATCCCCCAACCCCATTGCGAGAAGGTATTCTCCCAATTCAACCGCATCCTCCACAGTAAGAATCATCCCTAACGTTTCGGTTGCCTCTAACACCGACGCAGTCTGCGTCGGTTGTTTTACTTCAAAATCGACATGCACCGTAGATGGACGATGCTGATGCCCTTCCGGAAGGTCAGCGAGTCGTGATACTTTTGTTCCCACCACCGTAATACTTGTAACATTACTCATCACGGTAATGTCACCCGTTTGAATTTTTTGAGTAAGCAACGCACTTCCCATTTTTCTCCTCCAAATTCTACAACCATTTTGAGAATTGGAACGCTCCCTGAGAGAGAACTCCAATCCCCAAACCAGACAGGGCTTAAATGATCAGGGCTTAAATGATACAGATGCAGGGATGCACCCATACTTTCAACACGCGAGATCTGAGCAGCGCTCAACAATATCTACAATATCTACAATATCCACTATATTACTATTTAGTTATATAAGGTGTAAACACAATATTTGTTATGGTTCACTCCTATTCCTTGACGCAGAATTTGACGCAGAATCGATTTTTAGAGCTACGGTCCCAATGGGTGACGGTATTTGGAGAGCACATCCAAAATGCTGAAGGTCAAACGGAAGAGTATTGGCGAGTCGAAAAGGCGGATTCAGCTATTATCTTACCGATTCATGAGAACCACGTGATTCTGCCACCACCCACTTATCGTCCAGGGGTCGAAGCAAAGACCTGGGACTTTCCTGGAGGAAGAATTCCTGAGCATCAATCCCTCGACACGGTATTGCCCAACATTCTGAACCGTGAATTGGGCGTAGAAGATAAAAACTTAGAGTTTATCCCTCTTAATCCAACGGGTTGGCCGGTGAATAGCTCTTTTTCTAATCAATGCCTCTACGGTTTCGTCGTGCATCTTCCTCCTGAGACTGAAATCACATCCGACTTTGTGGGCCATAGGGTTCCCCTCACACGCTGGGGTATCCAAGATCTACTCAAACGCCTTGTGTGCTTACAGTGCCGAGCCGTACTGTTGGAATGGTGGTTTTTGAATGGTGGTGGATGAGTACGCAGCCCTAAACGTCCCATTCCGCAGCCACAAGGGGACATAACTACTACTTAGTAATATAATGAAAGAATATGGTCACTGACGACTCCAATCACTTCTAGACAAAATGCCAAAACAAACCACTAAAGAAAAGCGCACCGCATCACTCCGTGAGG
>JAYKIC010000283.1:0-11011 GCA_035284985.1 Leptolyngbyaceae cyanobacterium | reverse complement strand
TGGGTTTATTACACTATTTGCAAAATTCCCCACCCTAAAACTAAAAATTGGGGGGGGTGGGGGGCGCGGGGCCCCCCCAACCCCCATGTAATCTCGTAAACTTTGCTAAATCGTGGTATCAGACAGTATGGGAAAAAGATGATGAATTTACCCTCATTTATATGGTTATGGCGAATTGCGGCTTGGTCGATGGGGTTGGCCATTACAACCTATGTTTTACTCGGTATCACGGGAGGAGTGGTGCTCTATAGCCGCCGTGCCCGAAAGCCTCGGCCTAAATGGTTACGCCCGGTTCACTATGGGTTAGGCGGTGTCTTTGTCACTCTGCTGCTGGTTTTATTGAGCATTGGCATTGTTGGCACATTGGGGCATTTTGGCACGTTGGGGCATTCGGTTCATTTGCCCCTGGGCCTGGGGGTTGTCACCCTGGGAATCATTTCGGCTTGGAGCGCTACGCGCATTAGTGCCCAGCGACCATGGGCACGCTCGGTCCATCTGGGCGTGAATATTCTCCTTTGCTTCAGCTTAATGGCGGTGGGGTTATCAGGGTGGGTTGTGGTCCAGAAATATTTGCCCTAGGGCCTGGGGGAAACGTTACAATGACCAGCGGTGTCCTAACTGGATTGATTGTGATTGATGATGTCTGAATCCCCTACGCTACAGTCCGTTGACCAATTTAACTTATCGCCTTTGATTCGGATAACGTTGCTAACTCTGTATGGAGCGTTGCTAGTGCCGTTACCTTTTCTGGCGATCGCCACCCATGCCCCCACGCCCCCGTGGATACTAGCGATTGGCATAGGCGCTGGTGCGGTTTTGCTGTACGCTGCCCTGACCGAACGGGTGATCGTCAACGAGCAGCGGATTCAAGTCACCTATGCTGGGTGGGTACCTCAATTTTGGCGACGGGGTTGGAGCCTGAACTGGTCTGATATTACGGCACTGAAACCCCGTTCCACGGGCCAGGGTGGGATTGTCTACTACTTTTTGGCTGGGGACAATCAAGCCTATTTGCTCCCGATGCGGGTGGCAGGGTTTGGGCGACTGGTGACCTATGTGCAAGCCCAAACCCAATTGCCCATGCGGGATGTGAAACCCTTGGCCCAGCCGTGGATGTATTTTCTGTTGTTGGGATTTTCCCTATTATTCTGGTTGTTTGATGGCTGGGTCATTTGGATGAGTCTGACCTGGCCCCATGGGATGGGATAGAGGAGCTATGGCTAACCCGACGATTAATGCGCTGGTTGATGGAGCGGCTTCCCCGGTGAAACTCCGATTTGAACAGGTGGGCCTCAAGGCTAGTTTGGGTTCCCGCTATTTGCTCAAGGGGATTACCTTTAGGCTGATGGCGGGCGATCGCTTAGCCATCGTCGGGCCATCCGGTGCTGGAAAAACCTCACTGTTGCGGTTGATGAATCGCTTGATTGATCCCCACGAGGGGCAAATATGGTACGGCGATCGCCCCCTCTCTGCCTATCCCGTGTTAAAAGTGCGCCAGTCCATCCCCTTAGTCTTACAAGAACCTCGGTTACTGGGCATGACTGTGGCGCAAACCCTGACTTATCCCTTACAACTGCGCCAGATCCCCGCAGATGAGAGCCGCGATCGCCTCCATCATTGGACTGAACGGTTACACATCCCCTCTGATTGGCTCGATCGCTCAGAAACCCAGCTATCCGTAGGGCAGCGACAACTGGTGAGCATTGCCCGTGCCCTCATGATTCACCCCCAAATCCTATTATTAGATGAACCGACTGCGGCTCTAGATGTGGGGCGGCGATCGCACCTGGTAGCCGTTCTGCGGGACTACTGTCAGCAGGATGGCTGCACCATGGTCATGGTCAGCCACGATTTGCCCACCGCCCAAGCCTTTTGCTCCAAACTGCTCTACCTCGTCGAAGGGGGAATTGTGCAACATACGACCCACAGCGAGGTGGATTGGTCCCACTTACACGAGGCTATTGTACAAGCAGAGCAGCAAGTGACTGATTGGGATGACGAAGATGAGGCTTGAACTAGGGTCGGAGGGGCGATCGCCCTCAAGCGGCAGCAACTCCCATTTTCGGCTGACTTTACTGAATCAGATCAAAAAATGCATCATCTAGTTCATAACCCAAGGATTGGGTCATCAGCTTCAACTTATTGCGTCCCGCAATCCCATGGGAACGCATCCAACTGGTTAAAACAAATACCTTTTGCATCACAAAAATTTCCAGGGCTTCGGGATTATACTGAATGCCCTCCGAACGGCTAAATTGGTGAGGGATCAGCATGGCAGTATATCGGGCTAACTCCCCCGCCTCCCAATCCAACAAAAAGGGAAACCAGGGATAACCCACATCTAAACAAATGAACCACAGGCGCACTTCAGGAATTTCAGAAAGTTCGCGGGGGTCCGATGGTTCCTTAGTATAATCAATGTCAAAACGCACCGATTGATAGCGTTGACTTAAACTCCCTTGAGATTTCCAGGTGGCAATCGTTTGCTGTACCGCAGCGAGGTCCAACTGGTTGATGGCACTCGTATTCAGGGAGAAAGTGGTGGTCGTGGTCATAGACTGTGCTAAAACAGGCAGAATAAAGTGGAAATGAGTACGTCCTAGGAGTACCCTAACAGTAAAAGGGCTAATTTGCCCATGGAAATGGGTTAAACCCTAGACGGTTGAAATAGGGGCCAACATAATAATGAGTCATCAATCCATTCGATCCCTGGAGGATGCGATCGCACGCTGCCAAGCGCAAGGGATGCGGGTCAGTAAGCAGCGGCGCTTTATTTTGGAACTACTGTGGCAAGTGGGGGAACACCTGTCTGCCCGTGAAATTTACGATCGCCTCAATGAGCAAGGCAAAGAAATTGGTCACACTTCGGTGTATCAAAACCTGGATGCCCTATCCCACCATAAAATTATCGAGTGTGTGGAACGGGCTGATGGCCGTTTGTATGGCAATATGAGCGATTCCCACAGCCATATGAATTGCCTAGATACGAACCAGATTCTAGATATTCACGTCACCTTACCAGATGCCCTCATCCAAGACGTTGAAACCCGTATGGGGGTTCGGATTACAGACTATCGGATTGATTTTTATGGCCATGCCCAGCCGTCTCCTCCGGTTGAGCCATGGGAGGAGCAGGAGCCAGACAATTGAGGTTGGAACCATCAATCACAGCACGGGGGTGGAGCAAATGAGATGGGCGATCGCCACATCCTTAGGATAGACCCCATTTAGAATAATCCTTTGGCAGTATTTTAAGAGTTTTTTCTGACTCAACCGAAGCAAAAGTGTTAGTATTATCTGAATATTAACAACACGTTTACGCCCCTTAACCCATATCTTGCACCAATCCATCAAAAAAACCTCTCCACCCCTTGCCAAGGGAAGGGAGTTTTCCCCCTTGGCAAGGGGGAATTAAGGGGGGTAATCCTAGTTTTTGGATAATGCATTTTTTTGTTGCCAGATCTGAGTTGGGGATTGAGTGAGTCCTGTTGTCGCGACCGTTGGTCCACAGCAGTACGGTGGCAAAATCCTTGGCTTCAATATCAACGTTACTGCGGTTTTAGATCCATTGAACGCTTCTCCTTTTTTCTTCCCCGGTACCATTCATAAACTGTCAAATGGGTTGACGGTGATTCATCATCAGATTGTGACGGTTCCCATTGTCACCGTCGATGTTTGGGTGAAAGCAGGTGCCCGCACGGAGCCAGAAGCATGGTCAGGCATGGCCCATTTTCTTGAACATATGATATTTAAGGGGAGCGATCGCATTCCCCCCGGTTATTTTGACCAAATCATTGAGAACCACGGTGGCACCACCAACGCCGCCACTAGCCACGATTACACCCACTTTTTCATCAACGTGGCTACCCCCTATTTGGCCTCCGCTTTGGACTGCTTTGCCGAGTTATTGCTCAATTCTGCCATCCCCGATGATGAATTTATCCGGGAACGGGATGTAGTACTGGAAGAATTGCATCAGTCCTTAGATGATCCGGACTGGGTTGGCTTTCAAGCTTTGATGGAAAGCGTCTATCCCAACCACCCCTATGGCCGATCGGTCTTGGGCACTGAAGCAACGCTATTGGGACAATCCCCAGAGGATATGCGCCAATTTCATCGTTATTATTACCAGCCGGAAAATATGACGATTGTGGTGGTCGGGGATGTGGATTGGAGTGAAACCATTGATTTGGTGAATCGCAGTTTCAGTCGCTTTTCCCCCCCTCCTCGTTCAGTGTTGACCGATGAAATTGCCCAGCCCCTACCCCTTGGTCGCTGTCGTCAAGAGTTGGGGCTATGTCGCTTAGAGCAAGCTCGATTGTTGATGGCTTGGACTGCACCCGGCATTACCCATTTACGGGATGCCTATGGCTTAGATATTTTGTCCGTAGCCGTGGCTGGAGGTCGTACATCCCAATTAGTGCAAGAGTTACGGGAAGAGAAGCAACTCGTACAGGCCATTGGCAGCGACTTTTCCCTCCAACAAGATTCCAGTTTGTTCAGCATTAGTGTGTGGCTAGAACCGCAATATTTAGAGGAGGTTGAAGCGCTGATTTGCGATCGCCTCCATCAGTTTGCCCACACCCCCATGACCGACAAGGAACTCAACCGCTACCAGCGGCTCCTCTGTAACGACTACACCTTTTCCACGGAAACCGGAAGTCAGTTAGCCGGACTATACGGCTACTACAACACCCTTGCCAATGCTGAACTAGCGCTCTGTTATCCCCACTATATTCAATCTTTTGGGGTGGACGAACTCCAGACCCTCGCCCATCAATATCTTTCCCCTGAATCCTATGCGGTGACAACTCTACGTCCGATTGACCCGTAAGTCAAAGCGTGAAAGGTTTGTTAATGGGCATGAGCGGTGGATAAGGTCCACCGCCCACTCACTAACGGCTAATTGATGTTCTTGAAAATCCTTGAGAAGATTTTTAAGGATTAGGTTGCTTAGCTAGGCTACAAAGTCCACCATAAATTAACGCGGCGGTGATGATGCCATTGACGGGACCAACCCCTAAGCCCATTTTGCCCGTCCCGTAGGCCACCACGGAAGCAACAATGTAGGCGATGACTCCAGCCCAATTGAAGGCTGGCAAAGGGGTATCCAAGGACGGGAAGCGACCACGATATCGCAGCCAAAAGTCCACCATGATGATGCCGCCGACGGGAGGAATGACCGTCCCCAGGAAAATCAGGTAGGTGGGCAGTACGTTATAAATACCGGATAGGGTGAACACGAGCGCAAGGGTGGAACCGCCCAACACAAAGGCGTGGCGCTTGCGGGTGCGGAACATATTGGCCCCAGCTACGGAAAAGGCGTAGATGGTGTTGTCCTGGGTGGTCCATACGTTCAAAATCAGCAAAATCACCCCGCCTGCCAAAATGCCTTGGTTGGCCATTGCTTGGATCAGGTCTTCCGAACCGTACACCAGGGTGCAAAAGGCTCCAGCAAAGACCAAAATGCCATTCACGGCCATGAAGGCACAGAGGGTGGAAATCACGGCATTTTTACCGGAATCAGCAAATCGGCTCCAGTTGGTGGCCTGGGTGCCGCCGGAAATAAAGGTGCCGATGACGACGGCTAATGCGGCCCCAAAGGTCATTTCTCCAGTGGGTGCTGCAACGGTGACGCTGCCGAAATCACCGAAGGCGATCGCCAAACTGATCGCCACCAATACCAGCATGGCCGGAACCGCCAACCGACTCAACCAATCGATCGCCTGATAGCCGATGTAGGCCGTGGCACAGAAGGCATAGTTAAAGAAAACCACCAAAATGGTGTACAAAAATCCTTCACTGGGCAAGCCGAACAATTGCAGCAGCACTTGCACCACCACCGCAGTGGTGAAGGCATACCAGCCAATTTGGGTAAATCCCATAATGAAATCGACCCAGCGAGATCCGACGTTGCCAAAGCTGAATCGGGCCATCAATACGGTTGTAAGGCCACTTTTGGCGGCAATGAAACCAAGGGCCGCGCAGTAGCAACCGAGAATGAGGTTGCCAAGGAGGATCACGCCGATGAGTTGAGGAAAACTGAAAACAGGCCCGATCGCTCCTCCCGCAAATAAGGTGGTGGAGGTGAGGGCAAACCCCATCAGCAGCAGAGATAGGGACCAAAACGGTTTACGGGCATCGGTGGGAACCGCGCTGAGGGGATAATCTTCGCTAGCCGCTTTGTCAGGCAGTTGGTGGCCAGGTATTTGTGGTTCGGTGGAAACTGACATATTCAATAATTGCTAGGTGTCATAATCGTTCCATTTATAGATGTTTTGGCGGAGATGCATCGTATCATGAGCAACCAAATCTCCAACGGTTACGTGATCTTACAGTGGTTACGTGATCTTACAGACTCTCAAGCCAGACTATCCGACCAGTTTGGGCAAGCAGGGTCCACAAATAACCCTTGTCCCTGCCGTACCGTGGCTAGGACATCGGCGGGGGTGACACGGGAGACCACAGAAGCGGCAAGGTGTTGACTGGCGCGGAGGTGGGGTTGATAGAAGTTGAGCACCACGAAGTCAGCGGGTAGCCCCGGTGCCAGATAGCCTACCGTGTCGGAGTCGAGGACTCCCTGAATATTGCTAGTAGCCATTTGCAAGATGCGCCGAGGGTCGGGATGGACGGCATCGCCGAACTGGCTTTTGGCGACTTTATAGGTGAAATCCAGTTCGGCTAAGAGGTTGGGGCTGTTGAGTAAGCCGTTGTCGGTTCCTAGTAGTAAGTTGGCGTTGCTGCCCATGAGCTTGGCGATGGGGGCGAAGGGCAACCCTAAGTTACTGTTGGCCCTGGGATTGAGCACCACGTTGGCTTGCCAAGCCGATAGCATGGCAATTTCCCGATCATTGGCGACCGTGGCATGGATGACTAGGTGGGGATGATACAGGGTCAACGCCCGTTCTAAATCGCCGCGACCAAATAGGCGGAGGCTATCACTACGGTAGCCATCGTTTTCCAAGCAGTGAATACCCCGCAGTTTGCCGAGGGGCTGGGTCAACTGGTAAAGCTGCTGCCAAACGGGGTCAGGCAGGTTGTTCATGGTGCTTTCGGAAATACCATCGGCTACGCTGAGGACCGCTTTGAGGGTGGCGATCGCCTTTTTTCCCAAAGTCGCCTGATTGCCCTCCACCTCGGCCTGACTCAAGGGTACCTGATCAAACTGGCCGAGAATCACCGATCGCACCCCAGTTTCCTCAGAGGCCCGTCGCAGCAATTCACAGCCATATTTCCCCTGTTCTCGAAAGTCGATATGACACACGGTGCCCGTGCGGGCCATGTAGCGCAGATGGTTGGCTATGTGGGGGTAGTGGCTAGTCTCCGTTTGCTTGGCTAATTCTCGATATTTGTAGCCATTGGGTCGGAAAAATCCTTGCTCCAGGGTCATGCCCGTGGCCCCATCAGGCAGGCAAGCATCGCCGATGTGGGTATGGCTGTTAATCAGGCCAGGGATGATCACTAGGGTGCCTTGTTCTAGGCGATTGCAGGGTTCGCAACGACTGATGGTTTGAATGGTATCGCCCACGGTGGTGAAGCGATCGCACCGATAGGGGGTTAATTCTGGCCCCCAAAACACAACACAATCTCGAATATCCATCCGTTTTGCCCCATCCCCCCAAATGTCATCTAAACATCACAAGCGTTAAGAAAGTCGTCTAAAAATCAATCCCAGAAAATAAAAAGCGTAAACATTAACCCAGCCGCCATCATCACACTGCCCACCAGCACAATCCCTCCTCGGTTATCCTCCATGATTGCCAAAACCGCTTGGGTGTCGTCTTGGAAAAATTGATTAATCTGCTCCACCGCCGCCCGTTCCCGGCTACCATCGCCATACCCCATGGTTTTGGTCAGCGACAGGGTGGTGGTGTCCGTGAGAAGCTGAACCCGATACATTTGGTCCCCTTCACGGCTGACCCCCTGCCGGACTTGAGCACCCTGAAAATAGTTACGGGGAAAAGTCTGGGTGTTGGTTTGCAGCAAGGACGTGGTGGTGAGGGTGCAATCCACCGCATCGATGGCCGAACGCTGACACTGAAACGCGACCTGCTCCGCCAGAGCCAACGTGAACCCCAGTCCTGCACTAAAAAAAACAAGGGCTAGGGTGAGGGCAACCCAATGATCAACAATGGTTCTAAGAATCGCTTTCATGGTATTCCTAAACAATGATCATCAACTCGTCTGAACAGGGATCGGATATGGGTGTGACGGGCACGGGGGGGGGGACTGTAACGGTGGCTCCAACGGCACCAACCGCATGGCAGGGAGAATTAACCCTAGAGTTTGCGCCAGTGGTTGAGTCGGGCGAGCCGTTAGGCGCTACCCCTAGCCCTCCAACTCTATCATCGACTAAGACGCAAATCGTGCATCGATATGCCAAAGCGCCCCTCAAAGTGCAGCGTCCGTTTTATCCGGAGGGGCCATCGGTGTGCCATAGCGTGATGGTGCATACGGCAGGGGGAATGGTGGGGGGCGATCGCCTTCAGATCGCTGTCCAGGCCCATCCCCAGGCCCAGGCCCTTATGACCACGGCAGCGGCCAGTAAAGCCTATGGCAAAACTAACGCGGTGGCAACCCAATCGGTGAGGCTTCAGGTAGGAGCGGGCGCTTGTTTGGAATGGTTGCCCCAGGAATTAATTTTGTTTGATGGTGCCCGTTACCAGCAAGATTTGCGGGTGGATTTAGCCCCAGATGCGGTGTGGCTGGGTTGGGACATTACCCGATTGGGTCGGACACTGCGGGGAGAACGGTTTACGGCGGGGGAGTGGCGATCGCACCTAGAAGTCTGGCAACAGGGTCGTCCCCTCTGGGTTGATCCCCAAGGTATCCAAGGTGGCACTGAAATGATGATCAGCTGCCACGGCTTGAACCACTGCACCGTGATCGGCACCTTTGCCCTTATGGGTCGGGAGATTACGCCTGATGTGGTGACACAGGTGCGCGATCGCTGGCACCAATGCCCACCTTCCACTAACACCCTGGTCATCCCCAACCCTGGGCCAGAAAGCACTAACTCCCAACATCACCAACATCACCCTAGCCAAATTGGAGTCTCGCGGCTGCAATCCGGTCTCGTGTGCCGCTATCGGGGCCATTCCACCCTAGAGGCACGACGCTGGTTTATGGCTGTGTGGCAAATTCTGCGCCCTATCTATCTGGCCCGTCCCGCGTGCCCACCCCGCGTCTGGCCAGAATCCCAACGGGTTTCAAGCCAGTAGTTCCCTAAGAGAACTTTGGCTAGTCAAACCAAGCAGAACTAACGGGTAGGGTGAAGTGGAAACAACTGCCCTGACCGATGGCCGAATCTACCCAAATTTGACCATAATGGGCACGGACGATCCGCTGGCACAGAGACAGCCCAATCCCGTAGCCCTCGGTGTCTTCATCCCGTTCCAGCCGAAATTGATCTTCAAAAATGCGCTCTTGATTTTCCTTGGGAATACCAGGGCCGCTATCACAAATGCTCACTTGGATGCTTTGGGTGGTGCGGTGTAATGCCGTAATATTAATGCGTCCCCCTTCCGGGGTGTACTTGGCAGCATTATCCAACAAATTCATCAAAAGCTGACGGACCCGATCCGGGTCGGCGTAAACTTGAGGTAAATCTTGGGGAATATCGGTCTTAATCCGTAGGGATTTGGCGTTGAATTGACTGCCTAAGCAATCTAGGGTATCGCGGAATAAATGGGCTAGATTAAGCTCCACAGGCCGAATTTGAAACTTGCGATCGCTCCCCCTCGCCGCTTGCAGAATATCCGTAATCATCCGGTTAATGGCATTCGTTTGGGTCCGGGCATGTTTCAAGAGCTGGGCCTGTAGTTCCGGCTTTAACTTCCGTTGCACTTCAGCGTCCACGTTATTACCCATTTCTAGGGTTTCCAAAGCAATGGACAGGGCCGTTAGGGGATTGCGGAGATCGTGGGCCAACATGGAAATCAAACGGTCCTTGAATCGCAATTGCGCTTCCAAGTTTTCCTTTTCCCTCTGGGTCCGAAACAGCTCATCGGATAATTGAATCAGCTCGCGGGTGTAAGCAATGGTCGTCTGGGGAGATAAAGCGGTTTGGCCTTCTCTTAACTCGCCATCATCATCCCCATCCGGGAGGATGGAGGGAACCCCAGTTAAGACTTGCTGCCAACGGGGCCACCACGTATCTAACTGGGACAAGAAGTTTTCTCCAGTAAAAATCTGCTGAGGTTCGGGATAAATTTTCACTAGGGCAGGGGTTGCCACTAGCCTAAAATGTTCCACCAAAGAGGGTTGTTCACCGACATCAATGACCTGTAGCCCCACGGTCGAAGATCCTTGCTTTTTATCTAAATACTGCCGAATCTGTCGAATTTTTTCGTTGGAAGCAGGTCTTCGATCCACGAAGAGCAAAAACTGTAAGAAAACACTGCGGGTTGAGGATGCCTCCATGTACTTTTCTTCGGCGATTAAACAACAGAATGATTAAACAACAGCCTAAGTTGAACCCAAGCAAAAGGCTGAATCAGCTATCAATAGATGGGTAGATACGGGAGCCATCAACAGCCTATTCCCTCCCTTTTGGAAGAGCGTGACTAAGGTACCATTAATAAAGTGTATTACACCACGGAAACAACTGATTATGGATACCGCTGACCGGACTCATGTTAATGGTGTGAATGATGCGCCAGTGGTCTATCAGGGCCAATTTGGGGAGTTTACGATTACGTCGGGCGATCGCCGCGAGGTGTTGATCTACCGCTTCGGCTTAGGGTTAGCTGCCCTGAGCTTAGGCATTGGCGCGATTCTGCTCGCAGTCCTGGGCATGGCCGCAACCCCGTTGATGGGATTGACCGTCCTCTATGCGCTCTTCTCCCTAGGTTTAGGCATTAGCTTGTGGACGATTCACATTTACCTCATTCCCCTGCACCGCACCCTCCAACTGTTTTGGGGCATTGGCACCCTGGCTTTTATCGTTCTGGCTAGCCGTCCTCAACCTTTTATGCTGATGGTTTATCAGAATCCCCAGGTGATTTGGGGA
>JAYKIC010000282.1:0-13414 GCA_035284985.1 Leptolyngbyaceae cyanobacterium | reverse complement strand
CTATTGGCTAAATCAGAGAGAAATTGGGTGACGTACTCGGTAATGGTAGGCGAAAGGTCTTGCAAAATTGGGGACAGCAGTGCGACTACCGTGACTGCGAATACGATAGTGGTAGACAAAGATAATACCTGGCTGGACGATTTCTTGGCCCCGTCTAGTTTGTACTCCACTTTCTCAAGATTGGCCTTGAGGGTATTGATGTCAGCTTTAAGGGTATCAACGTCAGCTTTAAGGGTGCCAACATCAGTCTGAACCGTACTCACGGTTTCATCGAGCGTCATCAGACGTTGATTAATTTGGTAAAGTCCCGCGAGAACTTGCTGTTGATAAGGCTGAAGGCTATCAGGAGGGGTGAGGGATGACATATAAGAATTTCCTTTGTAACAGTGTAATACTCTAAGGCTTAAGACATCAAAAAATGTATCACAGAAATGTATCTTCGATAGTGACAGTTGGCGGGAACCTGCCCTTCCTTACCTTCGCCAGATAGTTCCTTTACCGAAATGGATGGGCGGATTGGGCCTAAGAATAGGGTTGCGGTTTCCATTTTTGCAACGTTGCCTTAGAAGACCAAGGGGGACCGATAAAATCTAGACACTACTACAGTTCAAATGCTAGCGTATTACCCTGATCTATACTCCAACGATCAGGGTATTTTTTGGATAGAACCAACGGTTATTTTAAGTAATGATGCCTTTAGAGAAAATCAGCATAAGGGAGTTCCCTTAACAATCTGTATGTAGGGGTTGTAGCTGTAGGGCGGCAACGATCGGCGAACTTCTACTCTGGTAATCTTTCAGTTGCAGTATACATAAGTTCTATGCTGCCACTAAGCAATCTGAGAGGGTTTGCCAAGAAAAGACCCGATCGCCCCCCATTTCCACCACCACTTTAATTCTGGGTTCCAGTTGGGGGAGATCGGCCAGAAACTCCAACTCCTCACGGGAGAGAATCATGCCTTCAAGCAGCCAAATCACTAAGCCTTTAGAAGAGGCAGGGAGAAGGTCCAATTGTTGCTGGGCGACACCGGGCACAAAGTATCGGGCACCCACTGCGCCATCCCGATCAATATTTTTTTTGCCTAGGTGGGGAGGACGAATGCCGTGGGTATCGAATAAGTAAGCCGATATATCCCCTAGACCCCGTGCCGTTATGTGCAACATACCATAGCCTGCGGCCCGAAGCCGCCGCTGATAACGGCCTTCATAGCCACCCTCCAAGGGTGCGTAGACCCCTAGCGCACCTGAGGATTCTAATGCTTTGATAAATTTTTTCCCTGTAATGATAAACATAGTTTTCCTCCAGGCCACTCACTTAAATTAGTCTACATTAGTTTTGCTTGGGCTGGATCGCAAATTAGGGTGAGTCGCAAAATAAGGGGAGGCGATCGCCCCTAAAATCCCTGGTAAGGCAGAGCAAACCACAATCGCTGGATACACCTGACTCCCCCATCGGGGGTGAACTAGACAATAACATTCGCCGCATTGCTTCAGGTCATAGCCCAAGCAATCGCCCAGTAAATCATAGATCACAGCTACGTCATTCAGGGGAATACCCTGGTCGGTGGATTGGTAGGGAAAGCCTGTTTGGGGATCAAACAGGACCGCTTGGTGTTGGCATTGGTGAATCTGGCCAATCAAGGGTTGCAGCAGGTGGATGGAGCGATCGCGCAACTGTTGCTTGTTTTGTTCCACCGCCGCTGTGTAGTCGTCAATGGGAATGGGCGATCGCTGCACCAGAATCAGTACCGATAGCACAGGCAACGGCCAATGGGGCAATAGCCGCCGCCAATGCTGCCGGATAAAACCACTGGGGGGACAAACCGCTCCCTCCATATCCGCCCCAAGGTCAAGCTGCATGACCCGTCTAACTTTGACTATTCGGCTCAAATTTCAACGAAGCAGAATTAATGCAGTAGCGTTGACCTGTAGGTTTAGGTCCATCATTAAATACGTGGCCTAGATGGGCATCACACACATTACACAACACCTCCGTTCGCACCATAAACAAGCTCAGGTCTTTTTTCTCCGCCACATTCGCCTTGTCTACGGGTTCCCAAAAACTGGGCCAGCCCGTACCAGAGTCAAACTTAGTATCGGCAACAAAGAGAGGAGTGCCGCAACAAATACAGTTGTACGTCCCTTTTTCCTTATTGTCCCAATATTCTCCAGTAAACGCTCGTTCGGTTCCTTTTTTACGTGTGACCTGGAACTGTTCTGGAGTCAACATTTCCTTCCACTCTTGTTCGGTTTTGGTGATCTTTTCTACCATAATTACAAGTCTTACTTCTGCGTTCTAACGGTTAATATTGATTGAGGTTGAACAGATGTCTTGCCACATCTAGGATATTCAGATTGACTAACCTGTTTAAGTTAGGCCGTTTCACTGTGCGTCGCCAGAATTTGGAGAACATGTTCACTCAGTTGTTCCGGTTGCTCAACCATGGCAAGGTGGCCACAGTTAGGCAACTCACTTACATTCTTGCCGATATTTTGGAATAGTGGATGAAAACTAGCTAAGTGATTGACATAACGAGGTTCCATTACCATATCTTTGGCCCCAGCAATAAAGTATGCGGGTTGCCTGAGCCGTGCTACAAGTTGGGGTAACTGGTGGACCTCTTCTTCGGTGGTGGAGTCCATCAAGGTGTGGAGTGCGGCATCGGGGTTGGCCCGTACCCAGTCTAGCAAGCGCTGTTTCCCCCACCGCCGTTCAATGGGAGTGGCCACATTCATCCGGGCCATCCAGTAATCCATAAACGGAATTTGACCCAACCAAGAGGGACGCAATTTGACCAATTGTTTGCCAATGGCGCGGAATTGCTCAAATTCTTCCTTGAGATAAATCCCTCCACCTGAATTGACGCAAATTGTGCCTAAAATACGTTGACTGGATTGGGCCGAAGCCCATAGGGCAATGCTGCCCCCCAAGGAATGGCCAATCAACCATGCCTGGTCAATGTTGAGGTGGGTCAGAAGGGCAATTAAATCATGGGCATAGGCCGATGGTGTGTAGCCCGATCGAGTGGTTCCTTTGTCCAGGATCAGGGGGCGGTGCTGTGGGCTTGTCCTATTCTCCAACTCCAGCTTTTGGTGGGAGTGATTTATGGGTTGGGATTCGCCAAATCCCCTAAGGTCGTAGGTGAGGCATTGGTAAGACTGGCTCAACTGCTGCACTAGCGGTTGCCAATACAAACGACTGAGGAGCCAACCATGAATGAACACTAAGGTAAATGGCGACTGGGTAGGACCAACCAATTCATAAGCATGGGGAGTGCCGAAGACATTGATGACTTTGACCATGATTCTGTGGTATGGCAAACCAGGATTGGGGGCGATGGATGCCAACAGATTTGAATATTACTTGAACTGGATGAGTGGTGCCCCATCTACTACTCTAGCGTGTCCCGGCCTCTCTAGGAAATAGCCCTAGGGTAATGGCGATGAGGAGGGCGATCGCCGCCGCCACATAAAACACTGATTCCAGCCCCATCCATTCCCGCACAGGGCTGAATAGGAGGGGGCAGAGAAATTTGCCGAGGGCGCTTACTCCGGTGCCTGCCGCGAGAACTGTGGCTTGAAGGGTAGGGGATGCTAGCTTGGATAAGCCGTCATAGGTATTGGGCACCACAATCCCGAAGCCTACCCCAAATCCCATTGCCATAATAATAATCCAATGAAGCTGGCTCATCAGGGGAATGGTGGCGAGGGTGAGGGCCATGGTGAGAAAGCCGATGGCGATCGCCCGATCGGTGCCCCACCGTCTAGCAAAACGGCTAGCAAGTAAGGCAGATGCCACGACTACCCCGATGGCCCTTAAGCCCAATACCGTACCCCTTAGGGCTGGGGTCGCGTCTAACGCCTGCTTCAGGTAAATCGGAGCGTACACAATCACGGTATACATGATGGTGGCAGACAGGGCGATGGTCAGATATTGCCGAATGATATCAGGGTTGGTCAGGACGGTTTTGAGTTGCTTTCCTTGTTCGGCACTCATTAAGGACTGGCCCTGGGACTGCCCTTCTTGCAAAAAGGTAGCCGCCAGAAACGCTACGGGTAAACTGAGGGCGTATAGGTAAAAAGAAAATTGCCAGTGTACGGTACCAACCCAACCGCCTAAAAATAAAGTAGTAATGCTGGCGGTGGTCATGGCACTGGTGGCATAGCCCAACATGCGGGTTCGTTCACTGCCGTGATAGAGGGTTCCCAATAGGCCGATGCTGGCGGCGGCAATACTCGCACTGGCCAGCCCTAACAGGGCACGATCCACTAGCAAGGTTAAGAGGTTGGGCATAATTGATCCAGCTATACCAAAGATGGCATAGCAGACGAGTCCGGGTAGCATAATCTTGAGTTTGCCGATCCGGTCGGCCAACAGGCCCATCATTGGGGTGAAGAGGGCGATCGCTATTTCGTGAATACTAATCCCTAGGGTCGCCGCCCAAGCTGGTTCCAACTGGAGCTGCTGCATCATTTCGGGGAAGATAGGCGCGATCACGGTCCCTGTCATCGTGGTCAAACAACCCGCTGCCACCAACACCAAGAGTTTGAGTGAGCGATGGGGGACAGAAACTGATGGTTCAGCGGTTAGTTTCTGGGCCAGTTTTGTTTTCAATGAGGTCATGAACAACAGGGTGAACTTTACCAAATCGGGCAAGATTAGTCTGTTGCGACTATAGCACTGGGTGGTACTGCCTTGCTCAACGGCGATTTTAGAGACATTTCCCTCGGTAGGGTGGATCAACGGTGCCAGTTTTTCTTATGGTTCCCAATTCACCCCAAATCGGGCTACTCTCATATATGAACGAATGTGACGATTGGTTCAATTGTGAAGCGAAAGTAAGGGAATTAGATGGAACTGGCGACAACGCTCAAGAGTGAGACGGTCCAGAACGGTGTGCGGGCGGTTGGGATTAATCCGAATTACTGGTATCCGCTGGGATGGTCAGCCCAACTCAAGCCAGGTGAGACAACGGTGGCAACGGTATGGCAACAGGCGATCGCCATTTACCGGGATCACGGGGGCCAAGTTTATGCCCTAGAAAATCGCTGTCCTCACCGTGGGGTTGAGTTACATCGGGGCAAAGTTCAGGGGACGCATCTGGCCTGTGCCTATCACGGTTGGGAATTTGACGGCACCACTGGTCAATGCGTCAATATTCCTTATTTGGATGATCAGCAAAAGTTACCCCCCTGTGCGATCGCCCGCAGCTACCCCATCCAGGAAAAATACGGTTTGATTTGGGTCTTTCCCGGTGATCCAGCCCTAGCCCAAACCCAAGCCCTGCCAGAGGTGCCAGAATTTGACCAAGACGAATGGTTTATGGTGCCCATTACCGCCCATTTCAACGCTCACTTTTCGATCTGTAACGAAAACGCCATGGACGTGTTTCATGGATTTTTGCATGAAGAGCTACAGGGATGGTTTGATCCCGTGTTACTGGATCTATCCACCACTGAACAATCCGTGCGGGCCAAGTATCAGGTATCCTACAAGGGGATCTTGGCTAAGTTCCTCGGTTTGAGCCAACGGGCTGACGAGGTGACAACCCTGCCCATTACCATTAACTATCGCTATCCTCACTATGCTAGTTCTTTGGAGGGAGTTTCATCTGTTTACCTAATGCGATTGCCAGTGGACTTCCAAGAAAGTCGTTCCTTTGCTCTCTTTTTCTTTAAGCTAGGGTTGCCCCAGTGGGTGATTCGCCTTTTCAACCCCTTTTTGAAAGTGGTTGTGCCCCGGTTCTTGTTGCAGCGCTTTTTGAACCAAGATATTGAAATGATGGAAAGTGAGCAACGTCAATATTCCCGCAATCCGGCCCAGCGGTATACCGAGATTAATCCAGCAATTATCGCCCTCCAGCGGGTAATTGTCCGGCAATATGAAAATTTTGTGCAACAATCAAATCAATCTTCTGAACACTCCTGGCATCAGGTTAACAGCGAGTCTACGGATCAGCGGCAATCCTTGCCATCTCGGTCACAAGTCGCCAGTTAATGCCTGATCAATGGAACTCAAGGTTCAAAAAGTGAAAGTGAATTGGATGGAACTGTCACAGTCTTAACTCCCAGACATGCTAAATTTTGGCACAGTCGTAATGTCGCCGTTATTGCTAAAGGAGTGTTTGGTGGGTTTTGTGTATGGGTCCACTGTCCAGATTAACTGTCCAGATTAAATTTGCAATGTGTTCATAATGGCAAGATTCTAAGGTGAGGGGAGTTTTACAGTGCAAGTTGTTCAAGAATATGTTCGGCGTTGGTATGAGAGTGGTCTAGACCCAGATGAGTACATCTGTCATGGACGGCAGGGTAATCTCGTCGATATTGAAGAAGGGAAGACAGGCGCACGACGCACTGTTTTGACCTTTTGTACCAACGATGTCCTAGGACTCGTCCAAAATCCGCTGGTGCAGCAGTCGGCGATCGCGGCCATCCAACAATACGGTACCTCCAATAGTTCCTGTTCGGTTTTGAGTGGTCGGATTGATCTGCATCGGCAGCTAGAGCAAGAAATTTCTGATTTTAAGCATTTGGGGCATACTCAGCTATTTCTGAATGCCTGGATGGCTTTACAGGCGTTGATGGATGCTTTCTGTCACCTAGCTATTCCGGTGCCAGGGTTTGAAAATAACCGTGAAACCTTGATTCTGAGTGATGTGTTGAATCATGGCTGCATTATTTCAGCGATTACCAATGCTGGAACTCGGTCGGGCAAAATGTTTGGCTATAGCCCTGAAGTGCGGGTGCGGGCCTACCGCCATGGCAGTGTGGATGATTTAGCCCGAAAACTGAAGCGTTATGCCCGTCCGGATGATCGGATTATGGTCATTTCTGATGCCGTTTTTTCGATGGATGGGGATTTAGCACCGCTGCCCCAGATGATCGATATCATGAGTAACTATCCCGGCAGTGTGTTGGTCATGGATGAGGCCCATGCTAGCGGAGCTATTGGGGCCACTGGACGGGGCATTTATGAGCATTATGGGTTGACTCCCCAGGATGCGATCGCCCGGGATGTGGTGCCTTTGATTATGACCACCTTTTCCAAGTTTGCCGCCTCTGCGGGAGCCGCCATCAGTAGCCATGTTCCCGAACTCATTCCGCTGTTGAATGTGTCCCCTAGTTCCATCGGCACCATTTCATTACCCCCGCCAGTTACCGCAGCGGCGCTGGAAAGTATCCGGCAAGTACGGCAACATCCTGAGCTGGTGCAACGGTTACAGGAAAATACCCGCTATTTGCGATCGCGTCTGATTGAACACAACTTCGAGGCCATTGGCGAAACTAACGTTATCCCAGTGATCCTACCTGAAGGACTTGACCCCAAGCTGTTTGGCCGTAAGCTCATGACCGACTTTGGAATTTGGGCTTCTCCCATCTGGTTCATTGCGAAACCACGCATGAGAATCACGGCCAATGCCTTGCACACGAAGGCTGAAATGGATCAGCTAGTGGAAGCCATGGTCAACGTGCGGGCAGATTTATTTAACGTAACCGTAAAGGAACCGCTCGAAGTGAGTGCATAAGCGGTTTATAGCTCATGGATGTCGGCTACCAGCCATTAGACAATCACCGTTGACCCAAAATCAGGTGGAATATCCTGAATCCGTCCCGGCCCCACTGCCTGTACCGCTTCCCTGAGCGATAAATCCCCGGTGTACAATGCCCGACCTGTAATCGCTCCTCCCACTCCCACTGATTCCAAGGCCAATAGCCCCAGCAAATCGGTCAAGTTGCTAATGCCCCCTGATGCAATCACTGGCACCGAAACGGCCTCTGCCATTTCCCGTAATGCCTCTTTATTGGGGCCTTGTAGGGTGCCGTCTCGATGAATATCTGTGTAAATAATTGCGGCAACCCCGAACGCCGCCATCCGTTTTCCGAGTTCCACCGCTTCCACTGTAGAGGTTTCTAACCATCCCCGCGTGGCTACCTTGCCATTACGGGCATCGATGCCAACGATAATTTGTCCTGGGAATTCTTGGCACAGATCGGCCACCAGTTGGGGCTGTTCCACCGCTACGGTGCCAAGGATGCCATAACGGACCCCTAGGCTAAATAGTTCACTCACTCGGTGGCGATCGCGCAATCCCCCCCCCACCTGCACGGGGACATTCACGGCGTGGACAATATCAGCAATAACAGAGGTATTCACTGGGGTGCCTTCCTTTGCCCCATCTAGATCTACGAGGTGCAACCGGGTAGCTCCTTGGTTGATCCAATCCAATGCCACTGCAACCGGATTGTCCCCAAAGACTTCAGCTCGGTTATAGTCCCCTTGATACAACCGCACACATTGACCGCCTAATAAATCGATAGCTGGAATGACTTCCATGCAACCTATTCCCCACTTAATCACGCTTTGCTGAACATCCTGAGCCGCATTGTATCGTGTTCACGCCAACCATTGGCGATATTGATGCGAGTTGCAACAAAACTAGGAGGATGGTGAGGACTGCACGTTTTATGGACATTGTATGGGGAGGAAATCTGAATTTGGTGATTGAGCTTAGCCGCAAACACGCTTTAATAGTGAGTGAAGGCGGGAGGAAATGAAACACAATGATCACTCAGATGGCCGAGGAAACCCAACAACAAAAAACAACCAGCTATGTGTTGGGATTGCCGTTACATCGGCTGGATAATTATGCTCAGTGGCTGGAGCAACAGGTAGCACAACAACAGGGTGGTCATGTGGTGACACTGAATGCGGAAATGGCGATGCAAGCCGATCACGATCCAGCCTTGGCCGATGTTATTCGGGCCGCTGAGTTGGTCGTACCTGATGGGGCTGGAGTAGTCTTTTATATGCTGCTGCGAGGGCAGAAAATTCAGCGCTGCCCCGGCATTGAGTTGGCCGAATCATTGATTCGCTGGGCCGGGACGACAGCCCTAGCGCCATCTTTATTTTTTTACGGTGGGAAGCCCGGTGTGGCGGAGGCTGCGGCCCAACAGTGGCAAGAGCGTTATCCAGGGGTGGCGATCGCAGGTATCCAACATGGCTATCTGCAACCGGAGGATGAAGCCACTTTTTGCCAAACCTTGCAAACAGCAAACCCTGCCATCATTTTTGTGGGCTTAGGTGTACCCCGTCAGGAATTTTGGATTACCCAACATCGTCACCTTTGCCCCAACGCGATTTGGGTGGGGGTAGGGGGTAGTTTCGATATTTGGGCCGGGGTGAAAGACCGCGCCCCCCAATGGCTCCGCAACAATTCCCTGGAGTGGACCTATCGCTTGTATCAAGAACCCTGGCGCTGGCGGCGGATGTTGGCGTTGCCCAAGTTTGCATGGCGAGCCTTGTGGGAACGGTAAGCCGTGGGGCGGTGGGCCAAATGTTTACCGTACTCCCGACTCTTTGCTTGAATAGAGAGTGGTAAGTATCTTGACAACTGCTCGCTTATGTTTAGTTTTAAACGATTCACTGGTTGGGGAGGGTCAACCGTCTATCGGCGTTGCCTGTCATCAAAGGGGCAGAAGCCAATCCAGACCAATCGTCGCGATCGCCCGATGGGTAAGCAGCCCATCGGGTTAAGGTACTTACCGTTCTGCTGGAAATTATCTGCCATCCGGGATATGGCGGTATGTCCTGCCCTTACCTCCGTTAGTCTCATTTTTTTAGCCTTATTGGTTAGTGGCTGGATGGCATGGGGGACTCCCAGTGTGGCCCAAGATCCTCCTTCTGGGAATGAGGTGAGTGTTTTTCTAGAATCTGCCGATAAAGCCTCTGGGGAGAGTCCAAGGAAGACTGCCAATAGCAGTGCCAATCCAGACACCAATCCATCGAATACCCAAACCCAAGAATCGGCTGACTCACAGACCCTGCAATCCAAACTAGCCCCTATTGTACTGGATGGTAATCCATTATTTGAAGTGGCAGGTTTTGAGAACCTGACAGCGGAGGAGCGGGCGGCAACCTTTTCTGAATTTCTGGCGGTTGCGGTCAACCAACGAAGGATGCCAGTGGTTGGAGTTAATGCTAGGCAAGGGACCATCACCCTCAATGGCGCAGAATTTATTACGGTGACAAAGGCCGATGCCATGTAGGATTTACGTAGCCCTGAAGTTCAAGCCCGTGAATGGGCTAATATTATCAGGAAAGCTCTGGATGATGCCTATGAAAAACGTAATCCTGAAGTCCTCAGCCGCTCCATTATTTTGAGTGTGGGGCTTTTAGCTCTGACTAGTCTTGTCTTTTTGTTATTGGGCCGTTGGCAGAAGCAGTTATCGCTTCATCTTTTCAATCAACTTAAGGATTTAATTCGGGGACAAGTTAGCCAAAACGACATTCCGATACAGCTACGCCTGGTAAGCCTAGCCCTAGGTTTGGTGGCTATTCGCTTTAGCCTGTGGATTGGGGTTATCTTCTACATCACCCAACTGTTTCCCGCAACCCAAAAGGTCAGTTATGCTCTGAGTCGCAGCGTCATTCGTAGCTTTTTGTCTCCGATCTTCCCCCTAGGAGGAGAGAATTATTCTTTGGTTAACTTGATTATCCTAGGAGCTGCTTTTTTGGGGATGATTATTGGCGCTAGCCTTATCACCAATGTACTACGGACCCGCATTATTACGCAAAAACGGGGTGGAAATTCCCTTTCCTCAGCGGGATGTCCATATTCGCAGTGGTTTGAGTGGTAACGAGGATTCTAGCAATGGCCACCATGAGCATCAAGAAGCTTCGATCCAGGGCTAAGTTTGAGGACCAAACTTGAGCCATCCCATTAAATGCCTATCTTCGCCCACTGTGCTGTAAAAATTACGAAGAAATGGAGGGGACGGACTATAATGCACTAGCACTCTGGCTCTGGGGTAATGGTTTGGAGTCATGGCAATTGTGAGGACTGGGGATGGAATTGACGAGTGTGTTTTTATTGTTAGCATCCGTGTTAACGAATGCTGTGGGGCAGTTTTTTAAAAATCAGGGGCTGAAAAACTGGCAGTGGTGGTGGCATCGGGATTCATGAGTCGCTTGTTGGGTAGTATCCTGATTCCTGATTTATGGATCGGTTTATCTTGTTATGGTTGTGGGGCGATCGCCTATATTCTCCTGTTATCCAAAGTCCCCCTCAGTGTGGCTGGTCCCTGCATCTCTCTAGCCTACGTTGCTTCCATTATCATTGGAGCGGCCTTCTTTAAGGAGGTGATCCCCATCAGTCGTTTAGTGGGGATTGTGCTGATTATGACTGGGGTGATCCTGGTGGTGGGTGGACAGAAGCCAGGATAGTTTGCTAATTGAGGCAGTGATAGGGAGCCTGCCCTGTTTCCCTAGGAAGGGCGACAAAAACGCCTCTGGCCTAATTGGACGGTCTCCAGCTATATCGGATGAGATTAACAACTTAACGGGAGTGGCTCAAGTCCCCAAATCTTGTCCCCGGATCAACTCCACTCCACCTACTTGGCTCTACAAGGAGAACAGACTCGATGAAAATCACCATTGATGTTGATAAACTGCTGGCAGAAGGTCGGATTGATCGAGAGGAATATATCCGGCTCAAGTCCTTTGCCACAGAGGATACAGGCTCTCTGGCGTTCAATATTCTGATTAGCTTTGGGGTAATCGCTGTAACCTTGGGAGCGATGGCCCTGCTGCCCTCTGCGTTAACGGCGATCGCCCTCGGTCTTGCTTTATCCGGCTATGGCATCCATATTCAAACTAAATATGCCCAAACCTGGGGCCTATTGGGGACCATTTTATTGCTGGTGGGGACATTGCTGGGCAGTGGGGGCATTTTAGACATCACGCAAGGGGGTGTCATCGGCTTTTTGTTGGTGATGCTGGTGTGTGCCGTAGGAGGCATCTTGGCGAAACGCACCCTGTTGATGATCATCGCCACCCTAGCGCTATCAGCCACTGTGGGGGCAATGGCGATGTACGGGTTTGCGAGCTATTTCCTGGTGATTCGCCAACCCCTCATTACGGTACTCTTGTTTAGCGGATTGGGATGGGGAGCCTATTTCTTCTCCCTGAAACTGGCGGCGGACTCCTCCCATTTGGCGATCGCCGTCTCCCGTACGTCCCTATTTTTGGTTAACTTTGGCTTTTGGGTGGGGTCACTGTGGGGCGATTCTCTTTGGTTACAAACCGATAGTTGGAGTTTTGATAGCAATACGATTATTCCCGATTGGTTTTTTGCCTGGACCTGGGCCATTACCCTAATCGGCACGGCAATTTGGGCGGCGCGGCAAAACCGTCGCTGGGCCGTCAATGCCCTATCCGTCTTTGGGGCCATTCATTTTTATACCCAGTATTTTGAAAACTTGGGCGCGTCTCCACTGACGTTGCTGATGGCTGGGGTGATTGCCTTAGGCATTGCGGTGGCGATCGCCCGTTACAATCGTCCTCCCCATCGCCCCGTTGCCGCCATTGACCCAACCAGTGACCAGCCCTAAGGACTCTGCCCCTAAAAAAGCTCCGACAATCTAGGATTTTGCTAAGATTTATCCAGAACAGCCCCAAGAGATGATAGGCTAATTAACCGAGTTCACTCAGGGAAAGTCTGGTGAGAGTCCAGCACTGTGCCGCAACTGTCATCCGAGATTCGACTACCTTACTTAGAAGAATCATCGCAAGTCAGAACACCGAGTTGAACCTTGTCCAACCTCATTCCCTGCGTTGCACAGGGTCACGGATAAAAAACATTGATATGATGCCGCAATCTAGTCCTTTACTCTTACTTGGGCATGGCACCCGCGATGCCGACGGGCGACAAGCTTTTCTGGATTTTGCCGACAAGTTTCAAACCTACGATCCCAGTCGTCCCGTAGTGCCTTGTTTTTTGGAACTAACTGATCCATTGGTCCAAGTGGGCATTGATCACTGCATTGAACAGGGCTATACCGAACTGACGGTGTTGCCTGTGCTCCTATTTGCCGCCCGTCACAGTAAGTTTGATGTCACCAACGAACTCGATCGCGCCTGTAAACGCCATCCCAACCTCACCATTCGCTACGGTCGTCACTTTGGGGTATCGCTACGTTGGCTAGACCTGTGGTTGCAACGGTTGCAACAGGTGGACCAAGTGAGTGCTGTTCCCCGTGAAAAGACAGTGTTGCTGTTTGTGGGGCGGGGGGCATCGGACCCCGATGCCAACGGAGATGTCTACAAGCTGGCCCGAATGTTGTGGGAAGGGAGTGGTTATCTAGATTTAGAAGTTTGTTTTACTGGCATCACCCATCCCCGGATGGAGCGGGGGTTTGAACGGGCGCGGGCCTGGAATCCCGATCGCATCGTTGTAATTCCCCACCTCCTATTTGATGGGGTTTTGGCGAAGCGAATTCACACCATTGCTGAAGCCGAACAAGCCGCCCATCCCCACATCGAAGTACAGACTCTTCCCGTGATTGGCACCGATCCCATTTTGTTTGAACTGATTCGCGATCGCGAACTCGAAGCCCAAAATGGCGAAGTGGCGATG